>DATLLK010000027.1:0-3060 GCA_035537895.1 Planctomycetota bacterium | reverse complement strand
ACTCGCTCCTCGCGCGGCTCGACGAGGCGATGGGGCGCGAGCGGCGGTTCACCGGGAACGTGGCGCACGAGCTGCGCACCCCGATCGCCGAGCTGCGCTCAATAGCGGCCGTGGGGACGCGCTGGCCCGGCGACGAGGCCGCGGTCGAGCAGTTCTTCCGCGACGTGGACGTCGTGGCGGGGCGCATGGAGGGGCTCGTCGCCGACCTCCTGCTGCTCGCGCGCTGCCAGGGCGGCGCGGAACCGGCCGAACGAAGGCCCGTCGCGTTGCGCGAAGCCGTCGAGACCGCGTGGGCGGGCGAGTCGACGCGCGCCCGGGGCCGTGAGGCTCCCTTCACGCTCGACGTGCCCGAGGATCTGCGGATCGAAGCCGACCCGGGGAAGCTCGCGATCGTGCTGCGCAACCTGCTCTCCAACGCCGCCGTGCACGGAACGCCCGGGTGCGAGGTCCGTTGCGTCGCGCGCCGGCGGGGAGGGCGGGTCCGGCTCGAGATCTCGAACGAGGCGGAGCCCTTGAGCGCACAGGACCTGTCGCGCCTGACCGACCCGTTCTGGCGCAAGGACGCGGCGCGCGCGTCGGACGCCCATGCGGGGCTCGGTCTCGCGATCGCGGCCGCCCTGACGTCCCTGCTCCGCATCGATCTCGCCTTCGAGCAGGCACCGGGAGGGACGTTCACGGTGCGACTGGAGGGCGACGCTCCCGCCGCGGATTCGGCACCGGGGGGCGCCCCCGATCCCGCCGACCGCGCTACGCTGCCCCTCAGCCGGTCGTAAGGATGGCGGAGACGATCCTCGAGTACCGGAGGGTCCCATGCATCGGCTGCCTCTCGCGGTTGCGGTGTTCGCGGCCTCGCTGCTGCCCGCATGCGGCGGCGGGGGCGGGGCGACCCCCTCGGCGGTCGTCGATCCGTCGCGGTTCGTCGCGGTGGTGGACCACTCGTTCTTCCCCGTCGCCCCGGGCCGGATCTGGGTCTACGAGGGCGAGGACGAGGGCTTGCCTCTGCTCGAGGAAGTGCGGTCGCTGCACGAGCGCCGGTCGATCCTCGGCGTCGCGTGCACCGCCGTGGAGGAGCGGACGTACGTCGACGGTGCGCTCGTCGACCTCAGCACCGAGTGGTTCGCGCAGGACGACCAGGGCAACGTCTGGAAGTTCGGCGAGGAGTCCTTCGAGTCGGACGGCGGCGATCTGGTCCCGGCGGACGACTCGTGGATCGCCCGACCCTTCGGGCCGCGCCCGTGGATGGCGTTCCCCGCGCACCCGCGGGAAGGCGAGGTCTTCGTCGGCTACCGTCCCGGCGGGTCCGACACGCACCTGATCGCGTCCCTCGACGCGACGGCCGTCGTGCCCGCGGGGACCTACGAGAACTGCATGGAGATCGTCGAGAACCCCGACGACCCGGACGACTCGGACATCATCCTGTACGCTCCCGGCGTCGGGCGCGTCTCGGAGACGAACACGTCCGGATTCGCCGTGCTCGTGAGCGTCGGACCCTACTGAGGCGGCGCCGACGTCGGGTGGTAGATGCTGAGGCGGAGGCCGTGCGGGTCATCCACGCACGCGTACCGCATCGCGATGTACATGCGGGTGTCCTGCGGCGCCATGACCGCCTTCGCGCCGGCCGCGACGAACCGCCGGAACATCTCGTCCACGTCCTCGGGCGAGCCGAGGCGCAGCGCGAACTCGGCGTTGCGCGGATTCTCCGCCGCGAGCCCCATGAGCTTGGCGTCGAACAGCGTCAGCCAGGTGTCGCCCAGGCGGATCCCGATGAGACCCTTCTCGCGGTACTCCACGGGGCCGAGGAGCGGTTCGTAGAACGCCGTCGCTGCCTCGAGGTCACGGACGTAGAGGGAGGGGTACGCCACGCCCAGGACGCGAGGAGCGACGGAGCGGGCGCTGGTCGTGCCCATGACTGGTACCTCCCGTTCGACCGCTGCGGGCGCGGCGCGCGCGGTTCCGACCCCAGGGGAGTTTACACCTGGCGCCACCGGCGCGGGGCCAGGGGGCGCGGCGGGTGGCGGACGACCTGCCGTGGGGGCCTGCACTACGCGGACGGCCGCGGGGGCGGGCTGCGCGGTGTGAACGACCACGGGGGCGCGCGGCGCCGCGTGAACCTGCATGGACGGGCACGAGGCGCACGGGTCGCAGATGCGCTCGCAGGGGCAGGGGTTGCAGCAGCCCGCAAGGAGCAGGGCGGCGATCGCGGCGACGAGCAGGAGGGGCGGACGGACCATGGAGGATCTCCGTACGGGGATGGGCCGCACCCCCACCGCCGATCCTACGCGCGACCCGCCCTTCCGCGCCACGCCCGGGGCGATCTACCCCCCCATCGCGGGCGGAGCGTCGAGCGGCTTCCTCCACTCCTCGAGCTGGCCGCGAGCCTGCTCGGCGAAGGGCCCGTCGGGGTGCTTCGCGAGGAACGCTTCCATGGCGGCGATCGCGCCGGCCGTGTCGCCCTCGACGTTGCGCATCACCACGTCGCAGTACGTGACGCGCTGCGCGTACGCGGCCTTCGCCGCGTCCTCGGCCTCCTTCGCGCCCGTCAGCCGCCGCAGCTCGGCGCGGATCCGCGTGGCCTCCTTCGCGGGCTCGCGACCCCGGAACTCCCCTTCGAGCCGCACGAGCGCCTCGGCGGCCTCCTTCGCCTTGCTCTCGGCGATCGACTGCTTCGCGGCGCGCGCGAGGTCGCGCCCGCGGTTGTCCACCTGCGCGATCGTGTTGGCGACGAGCTGCGCGCCCGGCCCCTTGCGCTCCTTCTGCGCGAGCGCCGTCAACCGGCGCAGCGCGTCGCCCCAGTGCTCGAGGTCCATCGCCTCGCGCACGAAGTAGAAGGCGCGGCCGTTGGCCTCCGAGGAGAACGCGTCGTTCTCGCCGAACCCCTTCGCGGCCCCGCCGGCCGCCTTGAACGTGAAGCCGTTGCGCTCGTACTCCTGTCCCTTCGGGTTGCGCGCGCCGCCGCCGCGGGGGTTGACGTGGCAGTACTGGCACGCGCGTCCTTCCTTGCGCGAGTACTCGGGGCGGGCCTCGGCCGCGGGCGGGCGGCCGGCGGCGCCCGCAACGGCG
>DATLLK010000026.1:0-3895 GCA_035537895.1 Planctomycetota bacterium | reverse complement strand
CCCGGGGAGGACGCGGGTCGCGAGCGCTGGCGCGAGACCACGAGGCGCAAGGCCGTCGAGGCCGCTCCAGAGCGCAGGGAACGCTTCGAGACGTCGTCAGGCATCGAGGTCCCGGACCTGTACACCCCCGCCGACACCGCCGGGCTCGACGAGGAGGCCGACCTCGGCCGGCCGGGAGAGCCGCCGTTCACTCGCGGCGTCCAGGCGACGATGTACCGGAGCCGGCTCTGGACGATGCGCCAGTACGCGGGCTTCTCGACCGCGGAGGAGAGCAACCGTCGCTACCGGGCGCTGCTCGCGGGCGGCCAGAGCGGGCTCTCCGTCGCGTTCGACCTTCCCACGCAGATCGGCTACGACCCCGACCACCCGTTGGCACTCGGCGAGGTCGGCCGCGCGGGGGTGTCGGTCGCGACGATCGACGAGGCCGAGACGCTGCTCGATGCGATCCCGCTCGACCGCGTCTCGGTCTCGATGACGATCAACGCCACGGCCGCGGTGCTCCTCGCGTTCGTCGTGTGCGTCGCGCGCCGGCGCGGCATCGAGGAGTCGGCGCTCTCGGGGACGCTCCAGAACGACCTGCTGAAGGAGTTCGCCGCGCGGGGGACCTACCGCTTCCCCGTCCGCCCGTCGATGCGCCTCGTGACCGACATCGTCGCGTACACGACCGACCGCATGCCGCGTTGGAACCCCGTCAGCGTCAGCGGCTATCACATCCGCGAGGCGGGGGCGACCGCCGTGCAGGAGCTCGCCTTCACGCTCGCCGACGGCATCGCCTACGTCGAGGACGCGCTGCGCCGCGGGCTCGACGTGGACCGCTTCGCCCCGCGCATCTCGTTCTTCTTCAACGCGCACAACGACCTCTTCGAGGAGGTCGCCAAGTTCCGCGCCGCGCGGCGGATCTGGGCGCGGGTCATGAAGGACCGCTTCGGCGCGAGGGACCCGCGCAGCCTGGCGCTGCGCTTCCACGCGCAGACGGCGGGCAGCACGCTCCAGGCGCACCAGATCGACGTGAACGTCGTCCGGGTCACGCTGCAGGCGCTCGCCGCCGTGCTCGGCGGCACGCAGTCGCTCCACACGAACGCGAGGGACGAGGCGCTCGCGCTGCCGAGCGAGGCCTCCGCGCTCCTCGCACTGCGCACGCAGCAGGTCATCGCGCACGAGTCGGGCGTCCCGCGGTGCGCCGACCCGCTCGGCGGCGCGCCCTACGTCGAGGCCCTGACCGACGCGTTGGACCACGAGGCGACCCGCCTGATCGAGCGCATCGACGGCATGGGCGGCGCTGCGGCCGCCATCGAGAAGGGCTGGTACCAGCACGAGATCGAGCGCTCCGCCTACGAGGCCCTGAAGCGCGTCGAGTCGGGCGACGAGGTCGTCGTGGGGGTCAACCGGTTCCGCACGGAGGAGCCGCCGCTCGAGCCGTCCTTCGCGCTCGACCCCGACACGGAGCGCCGGGCGGTCGAGCGCCTGCAGGCGTTCCGCCGGGCCCGCGACGGCGCGGCGACCACGGCCGCCCTCCACGCGCTCGACGCGGCCGCCTCCAGCGACGCGAACCTCGTCCCCCCGATCCTCGCCTCGATCGAGGCGCGGGCGACCGTCGGGGAGGTCATGCAGACCCTGGAGCAGCGCTTCGGCCGCTACGCGCCGTAGGGCCGGGCCCCGTCCCGCCTCCGGGGCGACACCGCCTACGGGAGGCCGGCGAACGCGGCGCGAAGGCGGGCGACGGAGGCGGCGTCCTTGGCCGCCTCCGCCTCCGCGATCTTGTCCTTCGCGATCTTGGCGAGGCTCTCGACGCGGGTCGCGACGCGCTCGGCCAGGGGCTTCGGCGCGTCGTCCTTCGCGAGCGCCCTCGCCTCGAGCGCGGCCTTCGTCGCCTCCGCCCACTTCTCGTCGAACTCGGCGTTGGAGGAGACGTCGACCGCGGCGCGGATCTTCGACCACCGGGCACGGTCGAACGGGGCGCCGAGCGTCTTCTGCTGCTCCTCGCAGAGCGCGCGGTACTCCTTCGGACCCTTCTTGCCGGGCTCCTCGGCGAGGATGCGCTTCCCGTCGGGCGAGAGCACGCCGGCCCACGGCGTGTGCGTGGGGAAGACGACCGCGGCGTTGATCTCCACGACGAGCATCTCGGCCTCGGCGAGCGTGAACATCGGGTACATCTTCAGCGTCTCGACCTTCTCCCCCTCGCGCTCGACCTCGACCAGGGCCTCCGGCGCGGGCGCGTCCGGGTCGAGGCTGTACGAGAGCACGTGGACCGTCTCGCGGTTCGCCCAGGTCACGTAGTCCGCGTCATGGAACACCGACCGGTGGATGACGCGGCAGGGGCCTCAGGTGCTCCCGTGGCTGTGGATGTAGATCGGGACGTTGCGCTCCGTCGCCTCCTCCGTCGCCTCGCCCCACGTCCGGGCCCAGCGGATCTCCGGGGCCGCCTTCTCCGTGGTCGCGGCCTTCTTGCCTGCCCCGGCGGGAGCGGGCGCCTCGTCCCCCGCCACGGCGAGCGTGGCGAGCGACGCGAGCAGGAGGCCGACGCGAGCCGTCGAACCGAAGGGGCGCCACGACATCGGGGGAGTCTCCGGGAGGACGGCGATTCTACGGGAGCGGCCGCCCGTGCCATGCGCGCGCCGGGCTGGCCCGGCCCGGACCGGCATGGGAGGCTCCACCCCCATGCGATCGACCGCGCGCTCGGGGACGGCCGGATGACCGAGAGCGGGCCCCCGCGGGAGGGTGACTTCGCGGCCGGCGCCGAGGGCGCCCCCGACCTCGACGAGCGCGTGCGCGCCTACCGGGCCGCCCAGGCCGAGGTGATGCGCGCCCGCGAGTTCTTCGGGCGCCTCCACGCGCTCGTCCCGCGGCCGTGGGCCACGTGGGCCCTGATCGCGATGAACGTCGCCGTGTTCGTCGTGATGGTCGCGTCGGGCGTCTCGGCCACGTCGCCGGACGGGTACGACATCTTCCGGTGGGGTGGCGACTTCCGCCCGGACACCGAGGACCAGCCGTGGCGGCTCCTGACGGCGTGCTTCGTCCACGTCGGGGCCTTCCACCTGCTGCTCAACATGTACTGCCTCTGGATCCTCGGCCCGATCGCCGAGCGCGCGGTCGGCCACTCGGGCTACGTCGCGACGCACCTCCTCTCGGGCGTCGCCGGGAGCCTCGCGAGCCACGGCTTCGGTGCGCAGGCCGTCGGCGCCGGCGCCTCCGGCAGCGTCTTCGGCCTGCTCGGACTCCTCCTCGCCTACGCGGTGCGCCTGCCGCGCGGCACGCTGCCGCCCGACGCGCGGAAGGCGATGCTGCGGACGGGCCTCTTCAACGTGGCGATCAACCTCGTCGTGGGCCTCTCGCTGCCCATGGTGAACAACGCCGCGCACATGGGCGGGCTCGTGGGCGGGTTCCTCGTGGGGCTCCTGATCTCGCGGCCGCCAACCGACGAGGACGTGGCGCGTCGCCCCCGCCGCGCCGCGGTCGCCCTCGTCGTCGGCTCCGTCGTCCTCGCGCTCGCGGCAGGGGCGATGTGGTCCACCGGCTGGCGTAGCCCGTGGCCGTCCTACGAAACCCGCCGGTCGCGCGACTGACGGCCGGCGGCCGACTATCCTGCTCCCCATGCTCGACCGCGTGGACCACATCGGGATCGCCGTGGACGACCTCGCCGCGGCCAAGCGCCTCTACGGGGACGTCCTCGGGCTGCGGCTCCTCTTCGAGGAGGAGGTTCCGACGGAGCGCGTCCGCGTCGCGGCCTACGACGGCGGCGGCGTCCGGATCGAGTTGCTCGAGTCCACGAGCCCCGACGGCCCCATCGGGAAGTTCGTCGCGACGCGCGGTCCCGGCATCCACCACGTCTGCTACGAGACGAAGGACATCCTCGCGACGCTCGCCGACCTCGCCGCCGCGGGCGTCAAGACGATCG
>DATLLK010000025.1:0-5195 GCA_035537895.1 Planctomycetota bacterium | reverse complement strand
CCTTCACGCGCACCGTCACGCCACCCGGAGCCGCGGAGACGACTGCGGCTTCGCACGCCATGCCATCGGGTACCACGCCGATCCACGGGTCCGGGGCGCGCGCGTCCTTCGCCACGAAGACACTTACGTCGTTCAGCACGGCGTGCAGAGCGCCGTGACGGGCGACGCTGCGGCCGCCCGGAGGAACGAGCGCGCGGCCGCACGCAAGGAGGCGCGCCCGGCCCGCGGCCGCGCCGCCCGCCTGCCGCAAGGCCTCCGCGTCCCCGGCGAGGAGCGCGACGTCCACGACCGCCGTCGCGAGCGTGCGGCGCGTCTCCCGCGCGAGGAGGTCGGCGATCGCGTCGTGCTCCGTGGGCCCTGCCGTCACGGCGAGCACCGCGTCCGCCATCGGATGGAGTGAAACGCTCTCCCGATCCCAGGTGCCGAGACGTCCGACGGAGAATTTCACGTGCTCGACGAGGTCGGGCGCACTGCCGAGCAGCCGGCGGCGCTCCTCTCCTTCCGCGCCGAACAGCGGTCGTTCGTTGTCGTTGATGTCCCAGCTTTCCGCGACGTACGGACCGCGATCGGCCGTGTGCGACGTCGCGCCCCACAGGAGCGCCCGGACGTCGTACAGCCGCGTCTCGAGAGGAGACGCGTCCGCGCTCGCCGGCTCGTCCTCCGCGCGGGTCGAGACGGGAGAGACGACGAGGAGGAGGCCTGCCAAGGCGAGACCGAGCCAGCGGCGATTCATGGCGAGCCTCCGCCGCACGACAGGTTCGCGAGCCCCTCTCCACTCCGCCGGCCGGCCACCGACGGCCGGCACGGACCCCGCCCGGATCCTCACTCCCGGGTCGCCGTCACGAGGACGAGCGTCACGTCGCCGCCGGAGGAGGAGGCGCCGGCGATGCGCGTCGAGCCCGAGGGGATCGTGAAGGCCCCGAGGCAGCGGAGCAGGCCGTAGACGGGGCACTGGATGGGCCCGTGCATCGACGTGGCGTTCCGCATCTCGCGCACGGTCCCGCGCTCGAGCCGCAGCTCGAGGGCGATCTCGGCGCCGCGACCGACCGGGGCGGCCCAGACGTCGAGGCTCGTGCCGTCGAGCACGGACTTCACGATGGGGTTCGCGATCACCGACTTGACGGCGATCTCGACGTCGAAGTCGCCGACGTACTGGCGCATGGTGCCGGAGACCGAGGCGAGACGCTGCCCGTCCCGAAGCCGCAGGCCCAGCGTGTCGACGAAGCGGGCGCCCGGGCGGGAGCGCAACGCCTCCCCTCCGTCCGCGACGAGGGCGTCCTCGAGACCCGTCCAGTACTCGGGCAGCGAGGTGACGGGGAGCGTGACGAGGGAGACGCGGACGCGCGTCGTGCGCGTGCGCTCCGCGCGCAGCGCGTCGAGGGCCCGCTGGATGGCGTCGAGGCGGGTCGCGTCGTTGCGCACGAGGATCTGGTCGGACCGGGCGTCCAGCGAGACGCCCTCCTGCTCCCACGAGGCGGGCTCCACGCGCGACTTGATCAAGTCGACGAGGGCCTCCGTCGGGAACACGGGGCGCGGCTCGCGCAGCTCGGGCGGCTCCGGCGGCGTGTAGTTGCTCGGGACGACGGCGAGCCTCACGCCCCGCCGGTCGGCCACGTGCTCCGAGAGGGCCGAGACGTCGAACGCCCGCAGCGCGAGCGGGCCCATCGGCGCGCCCGACGGCGCGGCGCCGAACGGCTCGCCGGCTCCCTCGGCCGCGGCGATCGCCGGCGCCGTGGTCCGCGCCCGCACGGCGAGGACGACGCCCTCGGTCAGCGGCGCGAGCCCCCACGCGCCCTGCTCGAGGTCGAGCGTCGCGTCGAAGGAGCGTCCGTCGGTCGACGGGAGCTCGAGCACGTCCTGCTCCTTCGTGCGGTACGTCGTCATCGTGGGCGGCGCGGACCACCAGCCGCGCACGCGGACGATGGCGCGGCCCGCGGGAGACGCCACGACCTCGACCTCGCAGGCGATCCCGTCGGGCACGACGCCCACGATCGGGTCCGGAACGCGCGCGTCCTCGGCCACCTCGACGTCCGCGTCCTGGAGGAAGGCACTGAGACTCCCGTCGCGGGCGACCGAGCACCCGCCCGGGCGCACGAGAGCGCGGCCCAAACCGAGCACCCGGACGCGGCGGGCGGCCACCGCCTCGGCGAGGCCTCCGGCGCGCAGACCGGCCGGGTCGCCCGCCAGCAGGGCCACGTCCACCACGGACGTCGCCAGCACGCGCCGCGCCTCGCCCGCCAGGTACTCGGCGAGCGCGCCCTGCTCGGCGGCCGGGATCCGTGCGAGGAGCATCTGATTCCTCACCGTCTGGAGGGATACGCCTTCCTGCTCCCACGTGCCGGGAGTCCCCACGGACGACTTCACGAGCTCGAGCAGGTCGCCCTCCGGCAGGAGGCGTGCGGGCTCCTCCGACTCGCTCCCGAAGATCGGGTGCTGCTCGTCGTTCACCTGGTCGCTCATGACCGCGAAGGGACCCCGGTCGGCGGTGTGGCGGCTCGTTCCCGTGACGAGCGCTTCCACGGCATAGAGGCGCGTCTCGAGCGGCGCCTCCTTGGGGGTCGCCTCGTCGTCCTCGGCGCGGACGACCGCGACGCCGGCGAACAGCAGGACCCCGACGAACCCGACCCGGACCATGCGATGGATCATGGCGACACCCCCGGGAGATGCTCCAACCTACCAACGCACGAGCGACGAGGAGGGACGCCCCGAAAGCCGTCCCGGCTCGCCCGATCCCCCCCGGCACTCGTGGACCGGGCCGAGCGGTCAGAGGCGCTTTCGCATCAGAACCGCTTCGTGCGGGTCGTAGCCCTGCCGCCGGCTGAAGTCGAGCACCTCGTGCGGGCTGTCGAGGTAGACGGCCCGCAGGCTCGCCTCCTCGGCCCGCGACTCGACGAAGGCGAGCAGCCGATGGCCGATGCCGCGGCCGCGGAGGTCCCGCGTCACCACGAGGTCGTCCACGTGCAGGTGCCGGCCGCGCGCCAGCGTGTGCACGGGCCGGAAGCCGACGAGGCCGACGGGGGTGGACGCGACCTCGGCGGCATGGAGCTCGTAGCCGAGCGCGTGCGCCTGGTCTCGGAGGGCGGTCAGGAGCTCGTCGTCGAGGTAGTTCGTGCGCAGCTCGACGAGCAGCCGCAGCACGGGCTCGGGCACCTCGGCGTCGAGGTCGACGCGCCGGATGGCGACGTCCTGCAGGATTTCGGGCATGGGAGGCCACCTCCGGGCGCCGGCGGGGAGCAGGCAGGTCCCCGCGGCGGCGGGAACGCGGGACCGGCCGGGCCGCTCCGGCCCCTGAGATCCCCCACCCGCTTCGAACCTACGGCCCCGCGAGGGCTGGACTCGCCCGAAGGGGGGGGCGGGGCGGGGTGGCGCCCGTCCGGTGGCCGAGGTCGGAAGGAATTGATCCGTTTCCGGGGGCGCTTCTGCGATACAACCCCCCGGTGGAGGGTGACGCCACGTGGATTGGTCGATCGTCGACGGACACGAGGACATCGCGACGGAGCTCCTCGAGAGCGGCCGGGAGTTCGGAGCTCCGGCGCCCGAGGGCCACGCCCTCTCCCTGCCCGGTCTGCAGCGCGCGCGCGTGGCGGCGGTGCTCGCGACGGTGTTCGCCCCGGAGGGCTACTGGAAGGGCGAGGACGCGACGGCCGCGGCCGAGCGGCAGATGGCGCTCTACGAGGCGCTGCTCGCCCGGCACGCCGACCATCTCTTCCGGCTCGAGAGCCAGGGCGACCTGACGCTCTGCCGCGCGGGCGGCCCGATCGGCATGGCGCACCTGATGGAGGGCGCCGATCCGATCCGCCACCCGCAGGAGCTCGCTCGCTGGGTCGAGCGCGGCGTGCGCGTCGTGGGCCTCGCGTGGAACACGCCGAACCGCTGGAGCGGAGGCACGAAGGACGAGGGCGGGGTCACCGAGCCGGGCCGCCGGCTCCTCGACGAGATGCGGCGCCTCCACGTGGTGCCCGACCTCTCCCACCTGAACGACCACGCGTTCGACGACGTGCTGTCCCACCACGACGGGTGCGTCGTCGCGAGCCACAGCAACGCGCGAGCGCTGCGCGCCCACCGGCGCAACCTGACCGACGACCAGGTGCGCGCGATCGCGCGCCGCGACGGCCTCGTCGGGGTCGTGCTCTACGCGCCGTTCCTCGGCGAAGGCGACGTGACGATCGACACCGTGGTCCGCCACGTGGACCATCTCGTCGGGCTCGTCGGGCCCGACCACGTCGGCCTCGGCAGCGATCTCGACGGCGGGTTCCGCACCGACAAGGCGCCGCGCGGGATCACGTCGGTCGCGGACCTGCCGCGACTCGGGGACGCGCTCGTGGCGCTGGGCTACGGCGAGCCCGACGTCGCCAAGATCCTCGGGGGCAACTGGATTCGCGTGCTGCGTCGCGCGTTGCCCGAGTAAGCGGCGGCTCCGCGCCGCTAGGGTCGGACGCGGATGACGAACCGTCCGGGCATGCCTTCGCGCGCGCCGACGAGCGCCTGCGCGACCGGCGTCGAGCGCTCCGGACCCTCGGTGAAGAGCACGATCGCCTGGCCGACGGGCAGCGTGCGGCGGATGCGGTACTCCTCGAGGAGCACGGGACAGGGCGCCGCGCCGTGGAGACGCGGGACGGCCTCGAAGGCGACCGTGCCCACGCCACGGGGCGACAGGGCGACGAGCCACTCGACCCGCACCTCCGCCCCCGCCCAGCCCGACTGCTCGGTCGCCGGCCAGGCGTCGGACGGCCACCGCACGTACCCGACGAGGACGGCGCCGGGCGCGCCCTCCTCGACCGCGTGCGTCGCGGCGCGCGAGGGCGGGAGCATGGACCAGCCGGCCGCGCCGCCCGAGGCCGCGGTGGCGCCTGTCCGCTGGCAGTGGGCCGTCGAGGCGGGACCGGCCGAGGGCCCGATCGACACGGGCGCCGAGTCGCTCGCCGGCGGCCTGCGGGTCGCCGTCGCTTCCGCGACGCCGGTGTCCTCGCGCGCCGCGACGCACGCGGTCGAGGAGGGCTCGCCCGGTGCCGTCCTCGTCGGGTACGTGCGGTGGCCGTCCGACGCCTGGCCGGCGACCGAGCAGTCAGGCTGGGCGGGGACGGAGGTGCGCGTCGAGTGGCTCGTCGCCCTCGCGCCCCGTGGGGTGGGCACGGTCGCCTTCGAGGCCGTCCCGCGTCTCCACGGCGCGGCGCCCTGTCCCGTGCTCCTCGAGG
>DATLLK010000024.1:0-2798 GCA_035537895.1 Planctomycetota bacterium | reverse complement strand
CCTGCCCTCCCCAGGTCTCGCCGCGGACCCGCAGGGAGGCCGGTTCCGCCACCCCGATCACGTAGGCGAGCTGGACCTCGCAGGCGTCGACGAGCCCGGCCGCGACCACGTTCTTCGCGATGTAGCGCGCCATGTAGGCGGCGCTGCGGTCCACCTTGCTCGGGTCCTTGCCGCTGAAGGCGCCGCCGCCGTGGGGCGCCCAGCCGCCGTACGTGTCCACGATGATCTTCCTGCCCGTGAGGCCCGTGTCGCCCTTCGGGCCGCCGATCGTGAAGGCGCCCGTCGGGTTCACGTGGAGGACCATCCGCGCGTCCACGAGCTCCGGCGGGAGCGTGGGGCGCAGGAGGTGGCGATCGAGGTCGGCCCGGATCCGGTCCTGGCCGACGTCGGGCGAGTGCTGGCACGACACGACGATGGTGTGGAGGCGACGGGGCCGCCCGTCGTCGCCGTACTCGACCGTGACCTGCGTCTTGCCGTCGGGGCGCAGCCAGGAGAGGACGCCCTCGGTCCGCAGCCGCGTGAGGCCCCGGGCCAGCGCGTGCGCGAGGTGGATCGGGAGCGGCATCAGCTCGGGCGTGTCCCGGCACGCGTAGCCGAACATCAGGCCCTGGTCGCCGGCACCCTGCGCGTCCTCGGGGCCCCGGTCCACGCCCTGGGCGATCTCCGGCGACTGCTGCCCGACGGCGACGAGGACCGCCACCTCGTCGGCCCCGTAGCCGCACGCCGAGTCGCCGTAGCCGATGGCCCGGATCGTCCGGCGCGTCACGGCCGTCACGTCCACGTGCACGCCGGGCTTGGCGCGGACCTCCCCGCCGACCAGGCAGAGGCCGTTGGTCGCGAAGGTCTCGATGGCCACCCGCGCCCTGGGATCGAGGGTCAGGTAGGCGTCGAGGACCGCGTCGGCGACCTGGTCGCACAGCTTGTCGGGGTGGCCGCCGGTGACCGACTCCGAGGTGAACAAGAACGCCATGCGCACTCCCGCCGGGACGCGAGCGGCGGAGGATACGGGAGGCGGTGTGCCGGGGGCAGGGAATCCGCGGCGGCCCCCGGGCGGGCGACCCGGGGGCCTGCCCCTGCCCCTAGACTGTCGGCCGACATCCAAGGAAGGCGGCACCCCTCACCGGATGAGGCCCGCCCATGGAGTATTGCCCCGTGTATCCCTTCCTCCCCATCGCACGCCGTGCCGCTCTCGCCCTTGTCTTTGGCATCGCCCTCCTCGGCCTCGCGGCCTGCGGCTGCTGCGACGACGACGACGACGACGACTTCGAAGGCGGCTCCCTCCAGGTCGTGAACGACCCGCTGTCGTCCTACGTGATCGACTCCGTCGGCGTGAGCTCGTTCGGCGGCCCCGTCGAGCTGTTCCCCGTCCTCCTCCTGCCCGGCGAGGACGCCTTCATCGACCTCTTCCCGGACAACTACGACGTGGACGTCTACTGGGACGACCCGCTCTTCACGGTCGACTATTTCAACGTCGACATCTGGGACGACGAGGTCACGACGATCCAGCCGTTCCTCCCGTAGGGGCGCGCCGAGCGTCGTCACGTCGGGCGTTCTGAGCCGCGGGCCGGGTTCCCGGTCGCGGCAGCGCATCCAGCAGGGGCGCGAGGATCGCGAGCGTGCGCTCGGTCGCGCCCTTGCTGTCGACGATCGAGCGCCGCCCGCGCTCGCCCACGGCCCGAGCCGCCGCGGGGTCGCGCAGCCAGCCGCGGATCACCTCGAGCACGCCCTCCGCGCCGTCGGCGACCGCCACGCCGCCCCCGGCGGTCAGGAGCTCGAGCTCCCCGCGGAAGTTCCACGTCCACGGCCCGACGACGACGGGCTTCGCGAGGCTCGCGGGCTCCATCATGTTCTGCCCGCCGTGCTTGACGAGGCTGCCGCCGACGAACACGACGTCGGCCAGCGCGTAGACCGACTCGAGCTCCCCCACCGTGTCGAGCAGCACGACGGCGTCGGGAGGCGCGGGCCGGTCGGCCGAGAGGCGCGTGCGGCGCACGACGGGACGGCCGCTCCGCGCGAGGTCGGCCTCGACGTCGTCGGCGCGTCCGGGATGCCGCGGCGCGACGACGGCCCGGACCGGCGTCCCCTCCGCGTCGAGACGCCGGATCATCTCCGCCACGAGCCGCTCTTCGGGCGGATGGGTGCTCCCCGCGACGAGGAGCGGCCGTCGCGGGGACGCCGAGTCGCCGAGCAGTCGCGCGTAGGCCTCGCTGCGGGCGCGCTCCGCCACGATGGGCACGTTGTCGAGCTTCAGGTTGCCCGTCACGACGACGCGATCGGGCGGCACGCCGAGGGCGAGGAACCGCTCCGCGTAGACGGGGACCTGCGCGCACACGAGCTGCAGGCCGCCGAGCAGGCGTCGCCCCAGCGGCCCGAAGCGCCGGAACCGCGCCGCCGAGCGGGCACTGATCCGCCCGTTGACGAGCGCGGCGGGGATCCCCCGCTCGAAGACCTCGAACATGAAGTTGGGCCAGAACTCGCTCTCGACGAGGACGAGCAGGTCGGGCCGGAGACGGTCGAGCGCGGGGCGCACGACCCAGGAGAGGTCCGGCGGCCAGAACTCGACGCGCCGTCCCGGGTAGCGGTCGAGAGCGACGCGGCGGCCGGTGTCGGTCGTCGCCGAGACGACGATCTCGACGCCGGGCACGCGGGCCTCGATGGACTCGACGAGGCGCGCCGCGGCCTTCACCTCGCCGACGCTGACGCCGTGGATCCAGACGCAGGGCCGGTCGCCCTGCCGCTCCTCGCGGCGCCCGAAGCGCGCCGGCACGTCGCGCAGGTAGGCGAGCCAGCGCGCGCGG
>DATLLK010000023.1:0-4614 GCA_035537895.1 Planctomycetota bacterium | reverse complement strand
CCTGCAACCCCTGGAGGTCGCGGCCCTTCGCGACCGGGCGATCCTGATGGCCCGCCTCGGACGCCCGACGGCCGCGGCCCGCGCGAGGTGAGATCTCGCTTTCACGGTCTCGCGGTGTGTAGCTGTGGCCGCGAGCGCCGCGTGTCAAGACCCCGACACGTACGCGAGCGGCCGCGCCGCACGGGCCCCGCCAGCGCGCCCGACCCCACCTGACGAGGTTAGTTCCGCTGGGCCGCTTCGCGCTGGAGCCGACCCCGGACCTCGGTCAAACGCTCGCGCTCCGGCCCCTCGGGCAGGAGCGCCAGCGCCCGCGACAGGGCGCGGGCCGCGGCCGTCGGGCGTCCGAGGCGGGCCATCAGGATCGCCCGGTCGCGAAGGGCCGCGACCTCCAGGGGTTGCAGGTGGAGCAGGCGGTCGACCGACGCGAGGGCCATGTGCAGTCGGCCGGCCCGCTCGTGGGTCGATCGCAGGTTGCGGAGCATGCGCGCAAGGACCTCCTCCGGACGCAGGGGCCGGAAGGCGCTGGCCGGGAGGCTCACGTCGCGGCCCGCCGCGCGGGCCACGAGCCGACGGCAGCCCTCCTCGTCGAGGAGGGCGCCGTAAAAGGCGTCGACGAAGACCGGCCCGTCGCCCGTCTCGCACCGGGCGTCGAAGTGGAGGGGAAGCCCGACGCCCGCGGAGCGGAGTCCCAACCGGTTGGCGACCGCCATCCAGACGATCGCCAGCGTGACGGGGATCCCGCGGCGCCGGTCGAGCACGTCCGGGAGGTACGAGTTGCGAAGATCCCCGTACGTGACGTCGTCGCCCCGAAAGCCCAGCTCGCCGTGGAGGTAGGCCGTCAGTCGCACGGCCCGGTCCGCGACCGAGGCTTCGGCGGGGACGACGTCGCGGGCCCCCGCGACGATCTCCTCGAGGCGGCGGTCCGCGCCGACCGGGTCGAGGTCGGCATGGCGCTCCGCCGCGATGGCGACGGCCCCCGCCCAGACGTCGATCAGCTCGGGCGCGGGCGTCGCCCGCCGGAAGGCCTCGACGGCGCCGTCGTGGAGGATCCAGCCGAGCAGGTCGGCCGCCCGGCGCTGCACGGGCTCGGCCGTCGCGGGGTCGGCCACGGCCTCGCGCAGCGCGCGCACGGCCTCCGCCCCGGCGTCCCGGAGCCTGTCCTCCGCCGGGATACGCCGACGGGGATCTGGCGAAGCGAGGCCGGCGATGTCGTCCTTTAAGTCCACGAACCCCCAACCTACCCCCCTCCGAGCCCTCGGGGTGGCGACGCGAAGTCCTTCGAGGCCGCGGCCCCTCCGGACGCTAGCCTCGGCAGGCCTCCGGGAGGACGCCATGTCCTGCGACGAGCGGACCCAGGTCGACGACGCGCTTGCCGCGGGTCTCCGCCGACCGCGCGGCGGGAGCCGCTGACCGTGGCCGCGCTCGACGGGCGGACGGCCCTCGTGACCGGGGCCTCGCGGGGCATCGGCGAGGCCGTCGCGCTCGCCCTCGCCGGGCAGGGCGCCCGGGTCGTCCTCGTGGCGCGCGGCGAGGAGGCGCTCCGGCGCGTCGCCGCGCGGATCGAGGCCTCGGGCGGCGCGTGCGAGGTCCTGCCCCTCGACGTCACCGACCGGGACGACGCCGCGCGGGCCGTCGCGGAGTGGACCGAGGTCGCGGGGCCCGTCGAGGTCCTCGTGAACGCCGCGGGCTGGAACGTGCGACGCCGGGCCGACGAGTACGGGCTCGACGAGTGGGACGCGCTCGTCGCGGTGCACCTGACGGCCCCGTTCCACTGGGCGCGCCTCGTCCTGCCCGGCATGCGCGAGGCCGGGTTCGGTCGCATCGTGAACGTGGCGAGCGTCGCCGGCCTGACCGCGCTGCCGTCGGGCGCGCCCTACGGCGCGGCCAAGGCCGGGATGATCCACCTCACCCGCGTCCTCGCCCGCGAGTGGGGGCCTCACGGCATCACGGTCAACGCCGTGGCGCCGTGGTACGTGCGGACCGAGCTGAGCGAGCCCGTCCTCTCCGATGCGGCGTTCCTCGCGAAGGTCCTCGCGGCGACGCCCGCGCGCAGGATCGGCACGGTCGAGGACGTCGCCTCCGCGGTCGCGTTCCTCTGCGGGCACGATGCCGGCTGGATCAACGGCGTGTGCCTCCCGATCGACGGCGGCTTCTCGGCGGCGTCCTTCTGGCCGTGATGCGCGGGCGACGTAGCATGTCGCGATGGCCGACCGCCGACCGTTCGTCGTCTGGATCGCGGACGTCCTGTGCGGGCTGGCCGCCTACGTGCTCTCGCGCTGGATCTGGAAGAGCGTGGGCACCGGCCCGTTCGACCAGCTGCTGGAGGAGCTGGCGACCTTCGTCGCCGTCTTCGTGCTCCTGAAGCTCCTGTGGCGCGGCCTCCTGCGCAGGCCCAAGGCGTCCTGAGTCGAGGGGCCGAAGGACCCGAGACCCCGAGGGTTCGAGGGGCCCCAGGCCCCGCGGACATCGAGGGGCCCGCAGGCGCCCGAGTCGCTCCCGCCCTACTCCGCCTTCCCCGGCAGGACCACGACCTTGCCCACGTCCCGCTTGCGCTCGCCGGCCCAGTGGAAGGCCTCGGCGATGCGCTCGAGCGGGAAGCGGTGGGTGATCAGCCGCGCGAGCTCGATCTCGCGCCGGAAGACGACCTCGTCGGCCTCCTCGGCCTCGTCCGCGCTCCAGGAGTGCGAGCCGATCAGGTGCTTCTCGTCGAGGCAGACGTCGCCGACGTCGACGGCCGTCTCCTCGCCCTTCGCGATCTGCCCGAAGAGCAGGATCTTCGCCCGCGGGCGCGTCGCGCGGATCGCGTCGCGGACGGGGCCCGCGCCCACGGCCGCCACGATCGCCGCGTCGGCCCCGCGGCCCTCCGTCAGCTCCTTGCACGCGAGGTGCATGTCCTCGCGGGACGGGTCCACGATGCGGGCCGCGCCGAGCTCGCGGGCGAGCTCGAGCCGTCCCCCGATCGGGTCGGCGGCGACGACCGTCGCGCCCTCGCGGATCGCGAGCTGCTGGAGGATCAGCCCGAGCGAGCCGACGCCCGCGACGAGCACCACGCTCTCCTCGTCGAGGTCGAGCAGCCGGATGCCCCGCAGGCAGGTGTTCACCGGCTCGAGGAAGACGGCCTCCTCGACGCTGACGTCCCGCGGGATCTCGACCAGGCCGCCGTCGTCCACGACGTCCGCCGGGACGCGCACGTACTCGGCGAACCCTCCGCCGAGGTCCTCCTCGCCGGGCTCCCCGCGCGCCGTGTGGACCACGACCCGTTCGCCCGGGCGCCACTCGTCCACGTCGTCCGCGACGGCCGCCACGGTGCCCGCGATCTCGTTCCCGAGCACGCGTCCGAAGGGCCCGATGCCCATCTGCACGCGCTTCACGTCGGACGGCGAGACGCCGCAGGCCTCGACGCGCACGAGCACCTCCCCGGTGCCGAGCTTCGGCACGGGCACGGTCTCCACGCGGAGGTCGTTCGCTCCGCGGTAGATCGCGGCCTGCATCGTGGTCGGGACGGTGGTGCGGGACGGCATGGGCTGGAGAGCGTACCCCACCGGGACGCCCCGCGCCCCTCGGGGCTGCGACCCCGCCGCGCGTGGGCATCGCGCCGCGCGGCCGGGGCCGTAGACTTCCCGCCCCGTCCGACGCGGGCGGGCCCGGAGGTGACCATGCGGGTCGTTCGCGTGCGCGAGCACGGCGGCCTCGAGCGACTGCTCTTCGAGGAGGCGCCCCTCCCGACGCCGGGTCCGGGCGAGGTGCGCGTGGCCGTGAAGGCCGCGGCGCTCAATCACCTCGACGTGTGGGTGCGGCGGGGCGTCCCGGGACACGCGTTCCCCCTCCCGCTCGTGCCGGGCTGCGACGGCGCGGGCGTCGTGGAGGCGACGGGACCGGGCGTCCCCGCGTCCCGCGTAGGCGAGCGCGTCGTGCTCGCGCCCGGCCACGCGTGCGGCGCGTGCGCCGCCTGCGCGGCGGGCCGCGACCACCTCTGCCGCCGCTACGGCATCTTCGGCGAGACGCGCGACGGCACCTGCGCGGACGCGATCGTCGTGCCCGCGCGCAACGCCATCGCCATCCCGAAGGGCCTGCCGTTCGAGACCGCCGCCGCGTTCCCCCTCGCCTACCTGACGGCGTGGCACATGCTCGTCGCCCGCGCCGAGCTGCGGCCCGGCGAGACAGTGCTCGTCCACGCCGCGGGCTCGGGCGTCTCGACGGCCGCCATCCAGGTGGCCCGGCTGCTCGGCGCCGGCCGGATCTTCGCGACGACGTCGACGGCCGAGAAGGCCGCCAGGGCCCGCGCGCTCGGCGCCGACGAGGTCCTCGACTACGGGCGCGAGGACGTGCCGGCCCGCGTGCGCGAGCTGACGGGCAAGGCCGGCGTCGACGTCGTCGTCGACCACGTCGGCAAGAGCACGCTCGCGGGCTCGCTCAGGAGCCTCGCCAGGGGCGGCCGCGTCGTCACCTGCGGCGCGACGTCGGGCCGCGAGGTCGCGATCGACCTGAACGCCGTCTTCTTCAAGTCCCTCTCGCTGCTCGGCTCCACGATGGGGAGCCTCGGCGAGGTGCACGAGGTGCTCGCCCACGTCGTCGCGGGCCGGCTCGCCCCCGTGATCGACGCCGTCCTCCCCC
>DATLLK010000022.1:0-5346 GCA_035537895.1 Planctomycetota bacterium | reverse complement strand
GTGGTGCACGTCGCGGTGGATCCGCCCGTGACGTCCGCGCCCTCGCGGGGCGCGCTCGCCGCCGCCGCGGTCCTCCTCCTGTGCGCGCTCGCAAGCCGCGCGCTGCCGTGGCCGCCTCCGCTCGACGCGGACGTCGTGCTCCTCGGAGCGACGGCGCTCGCCGGCGTACTCCTCTTGGTGCTCCCTTCGCCGGCGGCGTTCGTCGTGACGGGCGGGCTCCTGCTCCTCCTCTTCCTGCGCGCCGAGGGGCCCGAGTCGTCCGTGGCCCTCGGGGCGCCCGAGCCCGGGATCGCCTTCGCGCGAATCGCGCTCGGCGCAGGCTGCTTCGCGCTCGCCTCGCGCCACGCGGGCTCGCGCGGCGCGGCTCGCACCCTGGTCTTCGGGGGCGCCCTCGGACTTCTCGCGTCCCAGGCGACCACGGCGGCGGTCGCGAGCGATGCCGTCGCGGAGGTGGCGACGCGCGCGCGGGCCGTCGCGACGTGGTGGACCGACGTCGTTTGGAGCGGAGGTGACCAGCCGCCGGGGACGAGTCCGTGGAGCCGGGAGATCCCGTGGGCTCTCGCCGGGCTCGCCGCGCTCCTCGGAACGCTCGCCGCGCTGCTCCCCGGACGCAGGGCAGGCCCCGTCTCGCGATTCCTCGCACGTGTGGGCTTCGCGTCGCTCCTGCTCGGCCTGCTCGTGCCGTCCCTCTACGACGCGTGGGGTCGTCGCGACGACCTGCTCGGCGTAGAGGGCTGGAGGACCGCGCGGAGCACCGCCGCCGACCTGCTCCTCCGCCAGGGGTTCGCGACGTGGTTCGCCGGCGCCGTCCTGGTCGCGCACGCCGCCTGGGCCCACGGTGCTCGGCCGGCCACGCCGCCGTCTCGTCCGCCCTTCGGCGGCTGGCACGTGACGGTCGCGCTCCTCGCCGCGGGGGCGCTCCTCCTGCTCGAGAATCCGGCGACGGGCGTCGTGGCCGCGCAGTGGCCGTGGGAGGTGCTCGCGCGTCCGGGATTCGACCGTGCCGCGGGGTTCGCGGTCCTGCTCGGGGGACTTGCCCTCGCGAGCCTGTCGTTCGCGCTGGCGCCGGTGCTCCGACGCGGCGGGGCGCTCCCCGCGATCGTGGCCGGCCTCGGGATGATGGCCGTGGACACGGGCGTTCCGGAGCACGGCGTGCCCCGTGCGGCGCTGCCGGTCCTCGCGGCCGTCGCGGCCGGCGTCGTCTGGCCGCGGCGCGGGATGCGCTGGGGAGGACCGGGCCGCTGGGCTGCGGCGCTCTGCGCCGGGGTGATCCTCGCGATCCTCCTCTGGCCGCGAGCCGGCACCGAGATCGCGCTGGCGGGGCACGCGGGTCCCTGGGACTGCGCGTTGCTGCGTTGGGTCGCGGCGCTCCCCGACGCGATGCGGGGCGGCGACCTCGGATGGGCCTTCCTCGCGCCCGGGTCGGTCGTCGTTCCCGTGACGGCGCTCAGTGCCGTGGTGGCGCTCTTCGCCGCGGTCACCTCTCCGGTGCGCCTCCTGGCATGGTTGGGGGCGACCCTGGCGTTCGCCGCGGCCGTCTACCCCGCCGGCCACGCCTTCGCCCAGGCCCTGCGCGACGCCGCGGCGACGGACGGCGCGGCCCTCGAGGCTGCGGCGCGCGCGACCGCCGAGACCCTGCGCCTGCTGCCGGGCCCGGCCGTCATCGCCGTGCTGGCCGCCAGCGCGGACGTATCGGGTGGAGCGCGCGGAGAGTCGGGCGGTGTGCGGATCGAGGGGTAGGCTGTCCGGGTTCCAACGAGCGAGGTCCCGGAGCGCCGAGTGATCGTCCTGCAGATCGAGGTTCGCGGCCACGCTGCCGACGTCCGCTGGGCGGGCGCGCAGGCCGTCCTCGGCAGCGCCCCGGTCGCCGACCTGCGCCGCGAGGACGCGGGGTGGGCGCCGCGCGAGGCGCTGCTCGTCCACGCGACGGACGCGGTCGTGCTCGTGCGCGTGGCCGACGGGACGAGCGTCCGGTTGCGGCCGGGCGATGCGGCGGTCCTCGGCGACGCAACGGTGACCCTGGTCGGGTTGGCTCCCCTCGCACGGGTCGACACGGATGAGGCGGCGGAAGTCGCGGTGACCGCCGGCGACGGTCCGGGCTTCGACCTCGCTCCGGTCCCGTCCCGTGAGACGCCGATCGCGAAGCCTCCCATGACCGCCGCGCCGGCCGCCGTCGCGACGCCGCCCCCCCCACCGCCGGCGGCGCCCGTGCCGCACGCACGACGCAGCGCCTGGGCGGGGGCCTCGTTCGAGGAGGACCTGTTCGCCGCGGTGCGCAAGTCGCCGTGGTTCGTCCTGTCGGCGGCTATCCACGCGCTCGCGCTGATCCTCCTCGCGGTGCTCGGCCCGGCGGCCGTGCGCCACGTGGTGCCTCCGGACCGCTACGGCGTCCTCACGCGCGACACGACCAGCGTGGATCCGCTCGAGTCGGGAGGACCGCAGGATCCGGACCCCGTGCGACCGCCCGAGGAGTACACGGCCCCCGACGTCGCCCCTGTGCCCGAGCCGCCGCGATCCCAGGAGGCGTGGGTGCCCCCGACGCCGGACGCGCGCCAGAATCCGGATCACCCGCTGCCCGAGGTCGATCCCGACGCGGGGACGCCTCCCGTCCTGATCGGCCCCTCGGAGCAGGCGCTGCGCGCCCGCGTCACGCCCAAGTCCGCGTCCCCTCCCACGAAGGTCGAGGTCCCCGAGGGCCACGACGAAGCGCACGCCTTCGAGATGAACCGCAAGGCCGCGGCGGTGGTGCGCGAGCAGATCACGCGCGGGGGCGGCGCGCTGGGCAAGCTCCTCCGGGGCCTGCGCGACCCGCACATCCTCGTCGTGCGCGGCAGCTACGACCACATGGAGATCGTGCTCGAGGAGCTCGGCATCCCTTTCACGCAGGCGAGCCCCTACGCGCTCGCGCACGGCCACGACTGGTCGGACCACAAGGCCGTCTTCTGGAACTGCGGCCTGACGACGCTCCAGCCCGCGGAGCGCCAGCGCGTCGCGGCCGACGTCCGCGAGTTCGTGCGCGCCGGCGGCTATCTGTTCACGACGGACTGGGCGCTCGAGGACATCCTCATGCCGGCCTTCCCGCGCGTGCTCGACACGACGCGGCGACGGGTGACGCTCCCGGAGCTCGTCGTCGACGTTCGGCCCGCGAGCGCGGCGATGGGCCACGCGCTGCTCGATGGCGTCCTCGAAGGACAGGAGCCGATGCGGTGGTGGCTCGAGCGGTCCGCGCACGACGTGCGCGTCCTCGACGCCTCGCGCGTGACCGTGCTGCTCGAGGCGCCGGAGCTCGGCACGCCGCGGTGGGACCGCGGGTCGGCGATCGCGGTCACGTTCGAGGAGGGACGCGGCCGGGTCCTCCACCTCGTGGGGCACCACTACCAGCAGAAGTCGAACCTCGCGGGCGCCGTCGGCGCGCAACGCCTCCCGCTCAACTTCCTTCGGATGCGGCTCGAGGCGGACGGGAGGCGGTGACGCGGAGGCGGTCGGGATTCAGGCGGGCGAGCTCCGCGCCGGCTCCCGGTCGGGCGGCGCGTCGACCATGACGACGGACGCGATCGTCCCGCAGAAGATCGGGACGAAGATCCAGTACGAGCGCGCCTCGTAGAGCATGCGCTGCTGGGCGATGTAGATCGCGAACATGGCAGGAACGCAGAGCCACAGCCAGCGGAGGGGCTTCGGAACACGCGCCCATCCCGCGAGGAGGAGGATCAGCGGCATGAGGAGGAAGAGCCCGTGAACAGAAGCGAACGTGTCCCAGGGCTGGGCGTCCAAGGGGGTCACCTCCACGACAGGCCGACCCTCTCCGAGGACTCGGCGGAGCAGCATCTGCGGCAGCGCCGCCGCGACGACGAGCGTGATGAACCGCAGGAGGGTTGCGACGCGCCCCCCTTCGAACCACCGGCTCGCGAGGAACGCGAAGGGCACGAGGACGTGCTTCTCCCACACGATGCCCGTGACCAGGGCGACGGCGACGGCGGCGAGGAGGCTCGAGCGCAGCCATTCCAGCCGCAGAAAGATGCACAGGCCGGCGACGCCCCAGAACTCGTTCGGGTAGTGGTAGTGCTGGAGGAAGAGGAGATGCGCGTAGGCGGCGAGGAGGAAGGTGCCGCCGACGGCCGCGCTCCGGCCGAGCCATGCGCGCAGCCACGCGTAGTGGGCGATCAGAAGAGCGAAGAGCGACAGCGCCAGGTTCACCCGATACAGCGACCGGATCGAGAGCCCGGTCGCGCGGTGAACCCCCTCGACCGCCCATGCCATTGCGAAGAACTTGTACTGGTAGGGATCGAACTCCCAGTTCGCAAGCGTGTCGGCGTGGTGGCGTTCCTGACGCTCCTGGATGTTGAGCGGCTGGTGCGACTCGTAGCCGCGCCAGAGGAGACCGGCGACGCCTGCGAACGCGATCAGGAGCAGCACGGTCTGCCGGGACAGACTGCGAGACGTCGTGGCCATCGTTTCGTGCGGGCGCTCGGTCCCCATGCCACTCGCACGAGTACCACGCCCCCGCACCGCCTGCCAGGCTGCTTCGCCACCCGCACGACGATGACGCCGTCCGAGGTGTCGTCGGGACGCCCCGCCTAGACTCCCGACATGCACCCCAAGGTCGCCATCGAGCTCGCGCGCCCGTTCACGATGCTGGCGCCGGTCACCGGCGTGGCACTCGGCGCGGCGGCCGCGGCGGCCCGCCTCGACGCGGTCTACGACGTCCTGCGCGTGCTCGTCGCCGCGCTCTCGGCCGCGCTCGCCAACGCCGCGAGCAACGCCTGGAACCAGGCGTTCGACGCCGACATCGACCGGGTGAACAAGCCGGAACGACCGGTCCCCTCGGGACGCGCGACCGTCGAGGGCGCACGGCGCATCGGCCATGTGTTCGCGGTCCTGGGCCTCGCCGCAGGCGCGCTGCACGCTGCGCTCGCGGGACACGCCTGGTTCCTCGCCTGCGTCGCGATCGGCGTCCTCGCCACGTGGATCTACAGCGCCCCGCCGCTGCGGACAAAGCGGCGCTTCCTCGGCGCGAACCTGACGATCGCGGTCCCGCGCGGCTTCCTGGTGCCCGTGGCCGGCTGGGCCGTCGTCGCGGCACCCGCCACGTGGGAGCCGTTCGCTCTCGGTCTCGTGCCGGGGCTCTTCGTGCTGGGAGCGGCGAGCACGAAGGACTTCGCCGACGTCGAGGGGGACCGCGCGCACGGCTGCCGCACGCTCCCGATCGTGCTCGGCGCGGCGCCGGCCGCGCGCATCGTGGCGCCGTTCCTCGCGCTCCCGTTCCTCCTCTATCCGGTCCTCGCCGCGCTCTGCGCGATCGGCGGATCGCTCGCGGAGTGGGCGGGGGCGGCGAGGACCGGATAGAGG
>DATLLK010000021.1:0-2598 GCA_035537895.1 Planctomycetota bacterium | reverse complement strand
CCGCTCGACTTCGGCGCGGGGGCCGCCGGGGCCCCGAGCGGCTGGCTGCGCGGCGGAGCGAGGGGCTGCGTGCGCGGCGCGGCGGCGCGCCGCCGCCCATGCGCACGGGCGACGGCTCGAGGAACCCGCCGGGCGACGAGGGCGCCGACGCCGGGCGCGAGGGCGGCCGGGCCGCGCCGACGGGCGCCGGGGCGCGCGGCGCCGGGGCGGGCGCGGGCAGCGGCGCGACGCCGCCGTTGCTGGCCGCGGCGGCCGCGCCGAGCCCCATCGGCGTTCCGGCCGACGAGCCGGCCTGCGAGGCCCGCGGCGCGCGGGCGGCCGCGAGCCCGCCCTTGTTCACCGCGTCGAGGACCATGCTCGCGAGCGCCTTCAGCGTCGGGAAGACGCCCTGGCCCGTGGTCGCGACCGCCTCGTGGTAGGGGAGGCCGTGCGGGTTCACCTGCTTCTGCAGGTCCTCGATCGGCAGCGCGTCCGGCAGGTCGCGCTTGTTGTACTGGATCACGATGGGCAGGTCCTTCATGGACCGCCCCATCTCCTTCAGGTTCTCTTCGAGGTCCCGCATCGACTCGCGGTTCTCCTCGGTCTTGCCGGCCGACGAGTCCGCGACGAAGACGATGCCGTCCACGCCCTGGAGGACGAGGCGACGCGTGCTCTTGTAGTAGATCTGCCCGGGCACGGTGTAGAGCTGGAACTTGGTGCGGATGCCCGCGATCGACCCGAGGTCGAGCGGCATGTAGTCGAAGTACAGCGTGCGCTCGCCCGTCGTCGCGATGGACGTGAGCTCGCCGCGCGAGTCCTTCGGCGTCTTCTCGTGGACGAGCTCCAGGTTGGTCGTCTTGCCCGACATGCCCGGGCCGTAGTAGACGACCTTGCACTGGATCTCCTTGTGCGCGAAGTTGATCTGTACCATCGGTCCCCTCCCGTCAGGCGGCGTCGAGGCCGCCTGCGCGGTCCACGAGCCTCGCCGCGCTGCGGATCTCGACGCTTCCAGGTCCCACTTGCATGCGCGGGCCGACCATCACGAGCAGGTAGGTCTTGCCTGCCTGCACGAGGATCACCTTCCCGCGCTCCGCCGCGACCTCGCACTGCGCGAAGTCCTGCATTCCCGCCCTCGAGAGGGCCCGCCGCACGTCCGAGAGGATCGCCGCGCCCATCGCCGCGAGTCGGTCGAGCTGGGTCTCCTGGCTCACGACCGCGGCCACGAGCAGCCCGTCGCTCGACACGACCATGCTGCCGAGCGCGCCGATCCTCTCGTTGAGTTCCTCCAGGATGCGCTTCACGACGCGCGCCTCCCGCGGTTCCCGTCGGCGGCGACGGAGAGCCGGTCGGCCAGCCGCGTCGCGTCGGTGCCGCGGCGGCCCGTGGCCGCCACGACGCCGCCGTTCGCGTCCTCCACGACCATCACGCCGAACGGGCCCTCGATCACGCACCGCCGGAAGCGGCCGAGCTCGAGCTCGCGGACCTGCGCCTTGACCGTCCGCGCGACGGCGCGCGCGATGTCGGCGAGCGCGGTCGGCTCCGCCTCGACGGTCGTCGCGTCGCCGCCGCCCTCGACGGGCGAGGCCGCGTCCGGACCGCCCGAGGCGGCGAGCACCGCGCCGGAGCGGTCGATCGCGACGGTCTCGAGCGCGTGCCCCTCGGCGACGACCTTCTCGAGGGCGACCGCCAGCCGCGCCCCGTCCTGCTCCGCGCCCATGCCGCGACGGCGGCGCGCGGACCAGGCCGACGGGTCGCGGACGAGCGTCCCCGAGACCTCGACGCGGGCGAGGAGGGCGTCCACGGCCTCCGGGCGGCCCGCGGGGGCGGGGACGCCCTCCCGCATGCCCGCGATCGCGCTCGCGAGGACGTCGTCGTCGCCGCTCAGGCGCTCGAGCGCGTCCGCCTGGCCGTGGAGCGCGCGGTCGGCGCCGATCGCGTTGTAGATCTCGGCGAGGAGGAGCCGGGGCTTCACGGAGTCGGGGGAGAGCAGCGCCGCGCGGACGAGGTGGTCCACCGCGAGGCGGCCGTCCCTCGTGCGCAGGTCGTCGAAGAACGCGTCGAGCGCGTGCTCGCCGCGCAGGAGGTGGGCCGCTTCGCTCTCCGGGTGCTCGCGCACGTAGCGCTCGGTCAGGCGGAGCATCTCCTCGGGCATGCCCACGTCGCGGTAGAGGGCGATCAGCTCCTCGAACGCCGCGGCGTCGCCGCCCTGGTCCACGCGGGCCATGAGCGCCTGGATCGCGGCCCTCGCCTGGGCCCGGCGCGTCTGGTGCCCGAGGTCGCGGAGCACGACGGCGTCGGGGAAGCGCTCGAGGCCGCGCTCGATCAGGTCGAGCGTCGCCTCGAGCTCGCCCGCCTGGAACCGCTTCCGGGCGCGCTCCACCAGCGCGTCGAGCGACTTGTTCGCGAAGAGGTCCCGAAACGAACCCACGTCCACGCCTCCCGTGCCCGCGAATGCCGCGGCGTAGCGTCGCTCCTATCGGCCTTCCCGGGGATCGGGGTTGAGCCGGATGTCCATTCTGCTGAACGGGTCACGGCGAGCCGGCGCAGCGTTTCTCCGGGCCACCCCCCGGTAGAAAGCTCCCGGTAAACGACCGCGCCGCCCCTAGGGCTCTTGATCCC
>DATLLK010000020.1:0-2769 GCA_035537895.1 Planctomycetota bacterium | reverse complement strand
TCGTGGACGAGGACGGCGTGGTGCGCCGCGCGTCGCCGCTCGCGCGATGGGGCGGACGGCCGGTGACGAGCCTCGCGCTCGCCACGGCGGCGCTCGCCGCGGGCGAGGCGCCCCGCGTCGAGAAGGGCGCGCTCCGGCTGGGCGACGTCCGAACGCCCCTCCACGACGACGGCACGTTCCTGGTCGACTTCCGCGGCGCGGCCGAGGGCACCTACCGGCGCGTCGCGCCCTCGCAACTGATCGCGTGGGACCAGCAACGCGGCGCCGGCGGAGCCCTTCCTGCGGAGGCGCGGGCGGCGCTCGAGGGCGCGATCGTCGTCTGGGGCGTCAACCTCTCGGGCACGAAGGACGTCGTGACGACGCCGATGAGCGGGATGCACCGCGGGCCCGCGCTCCAGGCCACCGTGATCGACGACCTGCTGCGCGGCGGCGGGCGCATCCGCGCCTCGCGGGTCGTCAACGCCGGGCTCCTCCTCGCCGTGCTCGCGCTGGCGGGCGCCATCTCGGCGGGCGCGCGGCCCCGCTGGGCGCCGCACGCGGTGGCCCTGCTCGCCGCCGCGGCGACGGGCTTCGCCGCCTTCGCCGCGTTCCGTGCGGGGATCTCGGTCGACCTCGTGACGCCGTGGCTCGGCATCGTGGTGCTGTGGGGCGCGATCGGCACCATGCGCTACCTGACCGAGGGGCGCTACAACCGCTGGCTCGAGGGCGCGTTCGGCCGCTACCTCGCGCCCTCCGTGATCGACGCGATCAAGAAGGACCCCGCGCTGCTCGAGCTCGGCGGCCGTCGGCGGGAGATCTCCGTCCTCTTCAGCGACGTCGCGGGCTTCACCGTCGCGTCGAGGAAGCTCGGCCCCGAGCAGATCGTCCGGCTGCTGAACGAGCACCTGACGGCCCACTGCGACGAGGTCTTCGCGACGGGCGGCGTGGTCGACAAGTTCATCGGCGACGCGGTGATGGCCTTCTGGGGCGACCCTGTGCCGGTCTACGACCACGCCGAGCGGGCGTGCCGCACGGCGCTCGCGGTCCAGCGGCGCCTGCCCGAGCTCGAGCCCCTGTGGCGGGGCATGGGACTCGACGAGTTCCGCGTGCGCATCGGCGTCAACTCCGGGCCCGTCGTCGTCGGCAACATGGGGAGCCGCCAGCGGTTCGACTACACGGTGATGGGGGAGACGGTGAACCTCGCGAGCCGCCTCGAGGGCGCGAACAAGGCGTTCGGGACGACGATCCTGCTCGGGCCCCGGACGCGGGAGGCGGCGGGGGAGCGGATCCTCGCGCTGCCGATCGGCGGCGTGCAGGTCGTGGGCCACGACGAGCCCGTGCGCGTCCACTGCCTCGTCGCGATGGCCGACGCCGCGACGCCCGCGCAGCGCGCGCAGGTCGCCGCCTGGTTCCGCGCGCAGGAGGCCGCGCGCGACGACGACCTCGACGGCGCGCTCGCCGCGCTGGCCGAGGCCGACCGCCACGCGCCCGGTCACGGCGCGCACGCCTGGTTCCGCGACGTCCTCGCGTCGCTCCGCTCCGGGGCGTACCGCCGCCCATGGTCGGGCGTGGTGATCCTCTCCGGCAAGTGAGCCGGGGGTCGCCGGGCTAGAGCCAGCCCCACGACTGGAGCAGGTCGCCGTCGCGGACCCAGCGCTCGCCGATGTCGGACCGGTAGAACATGTTCGGGATGAGGATCGCCTTCACGCGCGAGTAGGCCTCCCGACGCGCGTCGAGCATCGTGCTCGCCGTGCCGGTGACGACGAGGGCGTAGCCCGAGGAGCCCGTGAGCAGCCAGTCGCCCTCCGGCGTGCGCTTCACGTCGCACGGGTGGACGCCCTCGGGGAGCGGCCGCCGCCAGAGGACGACGGCGTCCTCGGAGTACTTGCGGAAGGCCTTGGGGTCGTCGAACGGGTAGGGGGGCACGGCGACGACGACGCCCACCTGGAAGCCGCGGCGCGTGCGCAGGTCGAACGGCTCGCCGCGGGCGAGTGCCGCGAGGAACCCGCTCCAGGGCGAGAGCACGCCGTCCATCTGGATGTTGATCGTCGGGTAGCCGAAGCGGCAGGTCGCCTCGAGCGGCACGACCCGCTGGCCCGTCGCGATGCAGTTGATGTCGAAGTAGCCGGTGAACCCGGTCGCCGCGAGCCGGTCCGTGAACCGCAGCACCGTCTCCTTCACGAGAGGGGACGTCGACGACCAGAACATGCTCGTGCCCATCTCGCCCGTGGACGGGCCGATCTCGCCGTCGAAGAGCCGCTTGTGCTCGAAGTTCACGCACGCGGGGAGCACGAACTCCTTCCCGTTGAAGAAGGCGCCGACCGCCACCTCGACGCCGGAGGCGTGCTTCTGGACCTGGAAGCCCCGGATCTTCGCGCCCCAGCCGCGCTGGAAGAACTCGAGCATGCTGACGACGTCCTTGCCGTCGTCGTCCTGCCCGACGTAGGAGAGGACCTTCTCGTTCTGCGCCTCGCCGTTGGGCTTGACGACGTAGCGGTCCGGGTGCTCGCGCACGAACGCGATCGCCGCGTCGAACGAGTCGAAGTCCCACGACGGCAGCGTGGTCAGGCCCGCGGCCCGCATCTCGGACTGACCGAAGTCGCGGTCGAGCTCGAGGCGGTCCGAGTACGCCGTCCCGCCGACGACGGCCTTGCCGCGACGGCGCAGGTCCTCGCAGACGTCGCCCCACTCCGTGTCGTCGAAGACGATGACGTCGGCCCAGTCGACGTGCGCCTTCCAGTCGTCGACCTTCGGGACGAAGCCGTCCCCGACCTCCTTCTCCGCGCGCGA
>DATLLK010000019.1:0-7684 GCA_035537895.1 Planctomycetota bacterium | reverse complement strand
CCTGGCCGGCTCCGCCGGGTTCCGCTCCGCTTCGCCTGGGCCATACCTCCGTTGAGCCTCAGCTCCGACCTGATCGGTCGGGGCAGGATTTCGCGAGGCCGCGGGAGCGGGAGGAGCGATCGCGGCCCCCTCGGGCCGCTGAGCGACTCCCCGAACGCGCGGCTGCGCGCGTGAGGGCGCCACGTGCGCGCAGCGCACCGGCGCCGCGAACCCCGGCCCGCGAAAGACGCCCCGTACGTCGCTGATCGGGGTGACCCGGGTTTACAGGCGCCCGCGCGGCGAACCCCGGCCCGCGGAAGACGCCCCGTACTTCCCTGATCCAGTAAGACCTAGGCGGGCGCTCAACGTCCGACGAGTAGTCGGTCGCCCAGAAACTTCGGCAGGTCGGGAATCGCGTAGATCTTCTCGACCGTCTGCTTGTAGTCGTACTCGACGCGCCAGAAGCGGACGACGTCGCCGTCGAACGTTAGGTAGGAGGCGCGCACGTCGCCGTCGCGGGGCTGGCCGACGCTGCCCGCGTTGATCAGCACCTTGCGGTCGCCGAGCTTGCGCAGGTCGATCGCCATGTTCACGCTCTCGGGGGAGGCGTGGCGCATGTCGCTCGAGTAGACGTGGGGGATGTGGCTGTGGCCGATGAAGCACACGCGCTTCATGAGGTCGAAGATCCCCTGCATCTTCTCGCGGTTGCGGGCGTCGGCGGGCGTCACGTACTCGCGCGTCGGCACACGCGGGCTGCCGTGCGTGTACATGACGTCGCCGTCCTCGACGACCTGCTGCATCGTCCCGAGGAAGTTCCAGAGGTCGTAGTTCTCGGTCCGGTCGAAGTCCGTCGAGTTGAGCCGTTCCTTCGTCCACTCGAGGGAGGCCTTCGCCTTCGGGTTGAACTCCTCCCCGTAGAACATGACCGCTTCCTCGTGATTGCCGAGGATCGCGACCTCGCTCCGGAAAAGGAGCTTGAGGCACTCCCGGGGGTTTGGGCCGTACCCGATGATGTCGCCGAGGCACACGAGCCGCGAGACGCCCTTCGTCGCGGCGTGATCGAGGACCGCGGTCAGCGCCTCGACGTTCGCGTGGATGTCGGCGACGATCGCGGTGGTCACGGGGGGGTCACGGGCTCCGGGGCGTTTCGCCAGACAGGCGACCCCTGGAGGAGGGGCGCCAAACCGCGACTGTACCGCACACGCTTCTGCCTGTCGCACCGTTCTCGTCCGCGGTCCGCGTCACGTGTCCGGTCGGCACGGTGCCCTTCGCTCCGCGATGGGTGGGGTGGTAGGCTTCGCCCTCCCCGACGGGTCGTGTGTCGCCGGGCCCGTGTCACCCGGCCGGCGGGGTCCTGCGGAAGCCTCTCCCTCCCCGCGCCGCGAGCCCGGCCGCCCGTTCGGCGACCTCGGCCGTCCGTTCGCTCCCCTCCGAGACCCCGGCTCCCCATGAAGTGCCCGTTCTGCAAGGTGGACGACGACCGGGTGGTCGACTCCCGCGCGAGCAGCGACGGGTTCGCCATCCGCCGGCGCCGGGAGTGCGCGGCGTGCCAGCGGCGCTACACCACGTACGAGCGGATCGAGGAGAGCCCGCTGCGGGTCGTCAAGAAGGACGACCGGCGCGAGCCCTTCGACCGCCGCAAGATCCTGACGGGCCTGATCAAGGCCTGCGAGAAGCGCCCGGTCTCCCTCGACGTGCTCGAGCGCGTCACGGAGACGATCGAGGGGCGGGTCCTCGAGACGTTCGAGCGCGAGGTCCCGTCCACGTACATCGGGCAGCTCGTCATGGAGGAGCTGAAGCGGGTCGACCAGGTCGCCTACGTCCGCTTCGCCTCCGTGTACCGCGAGTTCAAGACGATCCAGGAGTTCATGGACGAGCTGAAGCCGATGCTCGAGGACCGCAGGGAGAGCGAGACCTCGGCGACCCGGCGCGGGCGCACGAAGGACGAGGGACCCGGCACGACGTGAAGCGGATCACCCAGGTCCGCAAGCGCGACGGTCGACTCGTCCCGTTCGACCTGCGGCGCGTGGCGGACGCCATCTACCGTGCGGCGCAATCGGTGGGGGGAGAGGACCGCTTCCTGTCCGAGGAGCTCGCCGGGGTGGTCGGCCTCTGGCTCGAGCGCCACCACGGCGGCCGCGTCCCCGGGATCGAGGACGTCGAGCAGGCCGTCGAGAAGGTCCTCGTCGAGACGGGCCACGCGCGGACCGCGAAGGCCTTCATCCTCCACCGCGACCGCCGCCGCGCGGCGCGCGAGCGCGTCGAGGTCGAGGACGACACGCCGGGCGAGCGCCCCCTGCCGCTCGTCGGCTCGGACGCGGGCGGGCCGGTCTCGGCGTGGTCGAAGGCCCGCGTGGTCGCCGCGCTCGTCGAGGAGGCCGGGCTCGAAGCGCCGCTCGCCGACGAGGTGGCGCGCGCCGTCGAGCAGCGGGTGCTCGCGAGCGGGCTCCCGCGCGTCGCCTCGTCGCTCGTCCGCGCGCTCGTCGACGCCGAGCTCTTCGCCCGTGGCCGCGTGCGCTCGCTCGAGCGCCAGCGCGTCGTCGGCCTGCCCAAGCGCGACCTGGCCGCGCGGATCGAGGAGGGCCTCTCGGACCGGCGCGTCCTCGACCCGCCTGCGATCGCGGAGGCCCTCGGCGAGGAGATGCTCCGCCGCTACGTCCTCGAGGAGCGCGTCCCGCCCGCGGTGGCCGAGGCGCACCGCCTCGGCGAGATCCATCTCGAGGACCTGGGCACCCCGTTCTCCCTGCCCGTCGTCTCCCTGGCGATCGACGGACTGCTCGAGCGCCACCTGCGGGGCGAGGAGACGCCCCGGGCGCTCGGCGCGCGGCGCTTCCAGTCGGCGTTGGCCGACGTGCTCGAGCGCCTCGGGCGGATCGCCTCCCGGCGGTTCGTCCTCGAGGACGTGAACGTCCACTGGGCGCCCTTCGTGGACCGCCTCGACGACGACGCCCTCCACGCCGAGGCGCGCGAGCTCCTCCTCTCGCCCGCGGTGCTCTCCTGGCCGCGGCGGAGCGGGCTGTGCCGGCTCGAGCTGGTGCTCTCCGCCGAGGTGCCCGCGCGACTCGTCGGGCGCCCCGTCCTCCCGCCCGCGCCCCCCGGGTTGACGCTCGGCGACGTCGGCGACGCGGCGCTCCGCGCCGCCCGCGCGCTGCTCGCCGCCGCCGCCGAGCTGCGGCGCGAGGGGGCCGGCGAGCGGCTCCCCGACCTCTCCCTCGTCGTGCCGCGCGGCGGGCCCCGCGACCCGGCGGCCCGGGCGCTGCTCCAGGACGCGCTCGCCCTCGCCGCGGAGGGGGGGGAGCCCGTCTTCCTGCTCGACGCGGCGGGCCTGCCGTCCCGGGGCGGCCGGGACCTGCGCGTCGGGCCCGACGACCACCAGGACCCCTTCCGCCACGCGCAGGGCGACGTCAGCCTCGCCTCCCTCGTGGCGATCAACCTGGTGGGACCGGCCTTGAAGACCGGCCGGGTCGAGACGTTCCTCGACGAGATGGACCGCCTCGGCACGTTGGCCGTCGACGGGGCGGCCGCCCGGCGCGACGGGCTGCTCCGGCAGTCCGACGCCCCGGGGGGAGGCCTCTGGACGCTCCGCCGCGGGCTGATCCCCGTCCTCGACCTCGAGTCCGCCGTCCACGCGATCGAGATCGTCGGGCTCGAGCGCGCCCTCGACGTCCTCCTGCCCGACGGCGGTCCGTCCCAGCGGGCGGCGTTGCGGTCCCGGACCGTGGCGCGCCTCGAGTCGAGGGTCGCCGCGGCGGTCCTCGGGCGCGACCTCGTCACCCGTCTCGTCGAGCGGGGGGCGAGCGAGGCCGCCGTGCGGTTCGCCGAGGTCGACGCCGCCCGCTACGACACGGCGCGCGGCTGGTGGGGGCGGGACGAGACGCCGACCTACGCCCACGCCGTCGCGGTGCGGCCCGGGGCGACCCGTGTCGCCAGCGGGGCGGAGCCCGCGGGCCGCGGGGGCGGGCCCGCGCGCATCCTGCGACGCGTCGAGACCGACCGCCGGCTCCCGCCCGAGGTCCTTCGGGACGAATTCGAGACGGCCGCCGCGGACCTCCGGGTGATCGAGTTCGCCGTGGACCCCTGGCCCCGACGGATCCTCCGTCCGGCCGCCGATTCACCGTAGTTCCTGGCCGGGGGCTTCTTGCCGTGTCCCCCCGCTCCGATCCAATAGCCTCGGTCGCCCGCAAGGGGCGTCCGGGAGACTGCGTGCCCTCATGAAGATCCGCCGCCTGGAGCTCCAGGGCTTCAAGTCGTTCTGCGACCGGACCGTCTTCGAGTTCGGCGACGGCATCACCGCGGTCGTCGGCCCCAACGGGTGCGGCAAGAGCAACGTCGTGGACGCCGTGAAGTGGGTCCTCGGCGACATGAGCCCCAAGTCCCTGCGCGGCAAGAAGATGGAGGACATGATCTTCGGCGGGTCGGCGGGACGTAAGCCCGCCACGATGGCCGAGGTCACGCTGGTCCTCGACAACTCCGACGGGCTGCTGCCGACCGAGCGGACCGAGGTCGGGATCACCCGGCGCCTCTACCGCACCGGGGAGTCCGAGTACCTGCTGAACGGCGACGAGGGGCGTCTGAAGGACGTCCGCGAGCTGTTCCTCGACACGGGCCTCGGCGGCGAGGGCCACTCGATCATGGAGCAGGGCCAGATCGACGCCCTGCTGCGGGCCAACTCCCAGGACCGACGGGGCATCTTCGAGGAGGCGGCCGGGGTCTCCCGCTACAAGCAGCGCAAGAAGGAGTCCGAGGCGAAGCTCCAGAAGACGAGCGAGAACCTCGAGCGGCTCCGGGACGTCCTCGAGCTCGAGGAGAAGCGGCTGCGGTCGCTGAAGACGCAGGCCTCCCGCGCCCGGCGCTACCGGGAGCTGTGCGAGGAGCTGAAGCAGAAGAAGGTCGCGGCCGCCGTCCTCCGGTGGCGGGCGGCCTCCGCCGAGCGCGGCGCCCTCGAGCGCGCGATCGACGACGTCCGCGCGCGCGAGGCGCTGGCCGCGGCCGACCTCGCGGGCCTCGAGGGCGAGGCCGTCCGCCGCGCGGACGACCGCGAGCGCGCGCTCGCGCGCGTCCACGAGCTCGAGAGCGCCGTCGCAGAGGCGGCGGGCGAGGCCCGCGCCGCCGAAGACCGGATCGCCTACGCGCGGCGCACGATCGAGGACCTGCGCGCCCGGGTGACCGTCGCGAAGACGACCGCCGACGAGGCGCTCGCGAAGGCCGCCGCCCTCGAGCCCGACGCGATCTCGGCGGACGCGGAGGCCTCGGCCGAGCGCGAGCGCGGCGTCGGCCTCGAGCGCGCCGTCGTCGCCGTGGAGGCCGAGCTCGCGGCCCTCTCGCGCGAGGCCGACGTCGTGCGGACCGCCCACGAGGGCGCAAAGCGCGCCGTGCTCGACTTCCTCCACCGCATCTCGCAGGCGCGCAACCGCGAGACCGAGCGCCGCACCGAAGCCCGGCAGTCGACGGCACGCCTCCAGCGCCTCGGCGAGCAGCGCGCCGAAGTGCGCGAGCGTCTCGTCCGCGTGGAGGGCGAGGCCCACGAGCTCGCCGCCCTCGCGGCCCGCATGGACGAGGAGACGTCCTCGGCCGCGACCGCGCTGGCCACGGCGGAAGACGAGCGCGCCCGCCACGCCGACGCGGCCGAGGCCGCCGAGCGCAAGCGCTCCGACGTCGCCGAAGAGCGTGCGAAGCGCGCCGAGCGCCTCGACGTCTTGAAGCGCCTCGCGGCCGCGTTCGAGGGCGTCGAGGGGGGTGCGAAGCACGTCCTCGAGGAGGCCGCGCGCAGGGCGTCCCAGGCGGGTGGGAACGACGGCGGCACGGTCCTCGGGCTCCTCGCCGACCTGCTCGAGGCGACGCCGGAGGGGGCGCACGCCCTCGACCGCCTCCTCGGGCCCGCGGCGGGCGCGATCGTCGTGCGCACGGCGGCCGACGCCGGTCCGTGGATGGAGTGGCTTCGCCAGCGCGGCGGGGCGCGTGCGCGCTTCCTCGCGCTCGACCTCGTGCGCGACGACGCCCCGGGGCTCCCCGCCGAGGTCGGTCCCGTCCGCGGCGCCCCGGAGGTCGTGCGGCTCGCGGCGAGCGTCGCCGCCGGGTGCGTCCTCGTCCCCGACCTGCCCGCGGGCGTCGCGGCGTGGCGGGCAGGTGGGCGCGTCGAGGCGGTGACGCCCTCGGGCGACCGGCTCGCGGCGTCGGGGCTCCTCGTCGCGGGCGGGGGGGCGTCGTCCCTCGGCCTCCTCGAGCGCGCCGCCGAGGTGCGCCGGCTGACCGACCAGGTGCGGGCCCTGGGCGAGGACGTCGAAGCCGCGCGCGCCGCGGCCGAGGCCGAGCGCGAGGGCGTCCGCCGGGCCGACGAGCAGGTCCGCCGGTTGCGCCAGGAGATCGCGCGGCGCACGGAAGACCGGTCGCGCCAGGGCGCGTCGCTCGCCCGCGCCGAGAAGGAGCGCGCCCACCTGACCGACGGCGAGACGGCGATGGTCGCCGAGGCGCGCGAGGTCGAGACGGCCCTCGCGACGGCCGAGGGCGGCGCCTCGGAGGCGGCCGCGGCCGCGGCCGTCCTCGACGCGGAGCGCACGGCCGCCGAGGCACGCGCGGACGACGCGATGGCGTCGTTCGCGGCGCTCGACACCCGCATCAAGGGCGTGACCGAGCGACGCATGGAGGCGAAGCTCGCCTCCGCCGACGCGCGCGCGCGCGCCGACGCGGCCGGGGCGCGGGCCGCCCGCATCCGTCGCGACGCGGGCCTCCTGAGAGAGCGGGCCGAGGCGAGCCGCGCCGAGGGCGAGGCGCTCGCCCATCGGATCGGGACGAGCGAGGTCGAGGCCTCCGAGGCCGAGTCCGTCCTGCGCGAGAGCGACGCCGCGCGCCGCCGCGACGCCGACCAGCTCGTCGCGGCGCGGCGGGCCGTCGAGGCGTTCGACCGCGACGTCGTCTCGTCACGGGATCGCCTGACCCAGGTGCGCTCGCTGCACGAGAGCCTGCGGACCGAGCTCGAGGAGTTCCGCCGCCGCGAGGCCGAGCACCGCGTGCGCATCGAGGCGCTCGTCGCGCAGGTCCGCGAGGAGCACGGCGTCGAGCTCGAGCAGGCGGCCGCCGCCAGCGCGGAGTCGGCCGGAGAGTCCGCGGCCGCCGCCGAGGGGGCGGCGATCGAGCCCGGCGCGCTCGAGGCCGCCATCGCCGACATCCGCACCCGCATCGAAGAGCTCGGCAACGTCAACCTGAACGCGATCGCCGAGCTCGAGGAGGCGGACCAGCGCGTCACGTTCCTGAAGACCCAGGAGCGCGACCTGCTCGACGCGAAGGGGCAGCTCGAGGGCGCGATCACGCAGCTCGACACGCTGTCCGTGACGCGGTTCACGGAGACGTTCGAGAAGGTCCGCGAGCACTTCCGCGAGACGTTCCGTCGCCTCTTCGGCGGCGGCCGGGCCGAGATCATCCTCGAGAACCCCCAGGACGTCCTCGAGTCGGGCATCGACATCGTCGCCCGCCCGCCGGGCAAGGAGCCGCGCACGATCGGCCTCCTCTCGGGCGGCGAGCGCACGCTCACGGCGGTCGCCCTCCTGTTCGCCGTCTTCCGCGCCAAGCCGTCCCCGTTCGCGATCCTCGACGAGGTGGACGCGGCGCTCGACGAGGCCAACACGCGGCGGCTCGTGACCCTCGTCCAGGAGTTCACGCCGGCCAGCCAGTTCCTCGTCGTCACGCACGCCAAGACCACGATGGAGTC
>DATLLK010000018.1:0-6326 GCA_035537895.1 Planctomycetota bacterium | reverse complement strand
CGGCGGCCCTCGCGAGCGCCGCCGCGACCTCCAGGTCGGCCTCGAGGGCCGCGGGGTCGCGCGGGTCGGGCGCGACGACGAGGGTCCACGGCGCGCGCCGCCGCGCCTCGTCCTCGCGCACGACGAGCGTGCCGGCCCGCGCGCTCGAGCGCCAGTGGATCGACTTCGGCGCGTCGCCCTCGCGCCACGGCCTCACGCCGCGGAGGTCGTCCCCGGTGCGCGAGGCGGTGCGCGCGCGCCCCTCGGCCGTGTCCGCGGCGCCGCGGTCGGGCGGACGCGCCTCGCGGCGGGCCGGGCGCACGAGCGCCGGGGCGCCGAGCGGGAACCGCAGCATCCGGCGGAACAGGTCGCACGGGTAGGCGCTCGCGACCCGCACCTCGACGAAGCGGACCGCGCCGCGGCGGCGGGCGCGGATCGGCAGCGCGAGCCGCACGTCCTCGCCCGGCGCGAGCCGGCCGACCCAGCCCGGCGCCACGGCGAGCGCGTCGGGCGGCTCGCACACGACGTCCACCTCGAGCGATCGGGCGGCGACGCGCCGCTTGCCGTTGCGCACGACGACGGTGAGCGTCGCCTCGCTCCCTGCGTCGAGGCGCGCGGGAGGCGCCACCTCGACCTCGAGTCGTCGCAGCCCGAGGAAGGACCGGAACCCCGAGACGGTCTGGAAGGCGAGCAGGGCGGCGACGAGCGCGTGCAGCACGTTCTGTCCCGTGTGCGACGCGAGGACGCCGAGCAGGATCGTCAGCGCGATCACGACGTGCCCGCCGGCCATCACGCGGATGCGAGGCACGCGGGACGTGGGGCGCAGGGCGGCCATCGGGGACCACCCTATCGGCGCGAGGAGGGCGGTCCTTCCTTCCGTCGGCGAGGCGCTCTCACGCCCCGCCGTTCACGGGACGGGCTCGCGGTTCGTCCGTCGCCGACTACTTCGCGACGGGCGCCCTCCACGGGACGTCCCACGCGCGCCAGGCGAGCAGCGTGACCGCCGTGGTCCAGACCGCGCCCTTTTGCTTCGAGCGCGCGTCGCTCGGCTCCCACGAGCCCGCCTCGGCGCCGTCGACGACCTGCCGGTCCGCCGCCCGCACGAGCACGCCGTTCCACCAGACCGTGCCCTCGCGCGGGTCGTCCGTGCCGAACCGCTCGCGCAGGAGGACGGTGCCGAGGAGGATCGCGAGCGTGTCGTGGGGCGAGGGCGAGGCGCCGGCGCGCATCCACCATCCCGGTGAGCGGAACGCGTCCACGCCCCCACCGCCCGCGCCGCGCACACCCGGCGCGTCGTCGGGCAGATCCGCGGCGAGACGGAGCAGGTCGCGCGCGTAGGCACCGGCCGAGTCCTTCGGGAGGTCGAGGCCGGGCACGAGGTCCAGCAGGCTGCTGCGCACTTCGGCGAGCCGCGCGTCCTCGGGGAGCGTCTCCTCGAGCGGATCGATCTCCTCGAGGAAGACGAGGATCCAGAGGGCCCGCAACGCGCGCTCCGCCGAATCGATCTGGGAGAGGTGCACGCGAGGCCCGACCATGCCCGGGACGGTGAGGTCCACGCGGGCCGCGATCCGCCGCAGCGGCTCCTTCCATGCGGCGTCGCCCAACCGGGCGTACGCGGCCGCCAGCGCCCATCCCGCGAGCGCGGGCTCGGTCTGGACCTCCGGATCGAGCGCGGCGAGCGCCGAGGCGCCGCGACGGATCGCGCCGATCGCCTCCGTCGCGTCGTCCTCGACGGCGTCGAGGAGCGCGAGGACCGCGAAGGCGGTCGTCTCGGAGTCGACGGGCCCCGCGAGCGAGCCGAAGTGACCGTCGGGCCGCTGCGCGCGCAGCAGGTAGCGGACGGCGCCGCGGACCGGCTCCACCTTCGCGAGACGCCGCGGCTCGTCCGGAACCGACGGCGGGGCGAAGCGGGGCAGCGGACGCGACGGAATCGGCGTGGCCCCGGACGGTCTCCAAGGCTCCACGAAGCGCACCCGCAGCGCGGGCGCGGCGCGGACCGCGTCCGCTCGCGCGAGCGCCTGCTCGTGGATCGTCGCGACCTCGCGCAGCGCGGCGAGCGCCTCGTCGCGCCGGCCGGCCGCCTCGAGGAGGCGCGCCTCCTCGACCTTCGCCTTCATGCGCAGCTCGGCTGCCCCGAGGATCCGCGTGGCGAGGAGATCGGCGGCCTCCGACGAGTCGACCGCGTCGCCGGCCCTCGCCGTGGGCGCGGGACAGAGCGCCAGCCCGAGCAGGGCGATGCACGTCAACCATCCGAATCGCGCGATCGGTCGCATGGCGGCCTCCTCCATGGACGTACTCTGCCCCGTTCAACGTCCGACGGGGGCGCGGGTTCTGCCCGTGTCCACCCGCGGCCTACCCCGGGGAACCGCCCCGCCGGCCGCGCCTAGCCGTCCAACAAGTCTTCCAAGAGCGCGTCCCAATCGGCCGACTCGACCTCGTCGCGGGTGATCGCGGGCATCGACCGGAAGCGCGTGTACTCGTCGAGGTCGTGGCAGTCGCCGAACGGGTGCTCGGCGGGGGGACGGCGGCGCGTGCGGACGGCGGTCGCCTTGACGGTCGGCGCGGGGGCGCTGGAGGCCCCCGGTACCCCGACGTCGGTCAGGGTGGCGAGGTCATACCCCTCGGCCCGCGTGACCAGGTCGGCCTGGAGCGCGAACCTGCCGGGGGAGGCCTCCCGGGCCCGGACCAAGGCCCCGCGCGCCCGGGCGAGGTCCCGGCGACGCAGGTGGGCGCGACCGAGCGCCAACAGGGTCCCGTAGGCGCCCGGATCGCGCCGCACGGCGCGCTCGAGGAGGGCCGCGGCGGCGTCCGCGTCGCCGCGGCGGAGCCGCCACCGGCCCCGAAGCTGCAAGACCCATCCGACCAGGGCGTTCAGGCGGCGGCGGGGCGGGAACACCATCGGGAGAGGATCCGACGTGGGAAGCGTGAGAACCCGGGGCATCCGGTAAAGCCGCGCTCTGGGCCGGACCGATAGGGGATGGCCGGTCGCTGTGCCTCCGGAGTCTACGCCGCACACCGCGGTGTCGCAACGGGGGGAAGCCGGGGTGTCGTGAGCATCAAGGGAACCCTCGAGACCTTCAATCTGCTGGACCTCCTGCAGATGCTCTCCTTCAACCAGAAGGAGGGCACGCTGGTCCTCGAGACCGGGAACGGCACCCGCACGCTGTACGTGCGCCGCGGCCAGTTCGGCTTCGTGCAGGGCGACCCGTCCCCGACGCGGTCCCTCGCGCGCGTGCTCCGGCGCACGGCCGCCGTCGCGCCCGCGCGCCTCGAGCGCGCGATCCAGATCGCGACGAACTCGAGCCGGTTCCTCGGGGACGCGCTCGGCGAGCTGGGCGCGATGGAGGAGGACGGCCTCCACGCGACGAGCGTCGAGGCGATCCAGGAGCTCTTCTTCGACATCCTCCAGATGTCGATCACGCGCTTCGAGTTCGTCGAGGGGCAGGGCCTCGCGCCGAGCGGGGTCGCCGGCGCGCCGATCATGCCGATGTGCGCCGTGGACGCCGTCCTGATCGACCTGACGCGCAAGCTCGACGAGTGGAGCCTGCTGCGCCACGAGGTGCCGAGCGAGTGCGAGGTGTACGAGCGGACGGGGCGCGAGCCCGACCTGCGCGACCTCGACCGCGTGCCCGACTACCTCCCCTCGCGCGTGCTGCCCCTGGTGGACGGCCGGCGCAGCGTGGCGGACGTGATCGAGGAGAGCGACGGCGACCGCTTCTCCGTCCTGAAGCTCCTCTCGCTCGTGCTGCGCCAGGGCGCGATCGCCGCCGTCGCGACCGGCGACCTCCAGGCGCGCGGCGAGGAGCTCCTCCACCGCCGCATGGCGCGCCAGGCCGTCCCGCTGCTGCGACGCGCGGTCGAGCGCGGCGACGCGCTGCCCTCGGCGCGCATGAAGCTCGCGGAGGCGCTCGAGGCCGCGGGCGACGTGCAGGCGGCGGCATCGGAGTACGACACGTACGCGTCCGGGCAGGAGGCGACGGACCCGGCCGCCGCGTTCGAGGCTCTCCATGCCGCGATGGGGCTGCGCGGGCACGACGCCCCGACCGCGGCGCGGCTCTGCGACCTCTGGATGCGCGACAACGAGCGCATCCCCCACCGTCAGTCGGAGGCGCTGGCGGCCCTGCGCGTGCTCGTGGACGCGGCGGGGCGCGGCGGCAGCCCCGCCGAGGCCGCGGAGCGCCTCGCGCGGTTCCTCGACGCCGGGCTCGCGCCGTCCGAGGACCTCCTCGTCCTCGCCGACCTGTGGGCGGCCGCGGGGCGGCCGAACGAGGCGGCCACCGCGCTCGTGCGCCGTGCCGACCTCCTCCTGCGCGAGGGGCGCACCTCGGCCGCGCGCGAGCTCATGCGGCGTGCGCTGCTCTACGACGCCACGCGTCTCGACGTCCGGCGTCGCGCGGACGAGCTCGACCGCCAGCACCGCGAGCGCCGCAGCAAGCACCGGTCCGTCCTCGTCCTCTGCGTGCTCGGGCTCGCGATCGGGTCGGGCGGCATCGCGTGGTTCGTCCACGACGGACGCGCCGCGCGCGCCGCGGAGACGGCGATCGGCCGCGCCGAGTCCGGCGTGAAGGGCGCGGAGACGACGATCGCCGAGGCGATCGTCGCGTGGCAGCACGCGGCCCGTCTCGCCGAGGAGGCGGAGGGGAAGACGACCGACAACTCGCTCGGGGGGGCGGCGGGCGCGCTGCGCTCCGCGACGCGCCGTGCGGTGGAGCAGCTGAACGAGGAGCTCGACTCCGCGGCGACCGAGATCGAGGACCGCTCGGCGCTCGGTCACGCGTCGGACGGGCTCGACCGCGTGAAGGCCCTGCGCGAGCAGGGCGTCGCGCTCGCCGAGACGACGGAGCGCGCCATCGCCGAGGTCGCCGCCCGCGCCGACGAGGCGCTCCTCACCGGCGAGCACGCCTTCGCGGAGGGCCGGTTCGGCGACGCGCAGGCCCCGCTGTGGAAGGCCATCCGGCTCTCCCTGCCCGGCGAGGGACGCCGCGAACGCGCCCGGCGCAACCTCGACCAGGTGGCGCGCTACATGGAGGAGTTCCGCGCGGCCCGCGGCCCGTTCGACGCCGCGGTGGCGCGCAGCGACACGGACGGGGCGTGGCGCGAGGCCGGACGCCTCTACGAGCGCTTCCTCGACTGCGACATGACGCGCGCGCTGCAGGTGCCCGTCCCGGTGGACGTCGAGCCGAGGGGCGCGCTCGCCCGCGTCGGCGACGCGGGCGCGGCGGCGCCCACGCCGACGGTCATCCGCTACTCGCCGTTCGGCGACGTCGACCTGCGCCTGCGGGCGCCGGGGCGCGTGCCGCTCGTCGTCTCGCTGCCCTCGATCGCCGACATCCGCGAGGCGTCGCCCAAGGGCGGCCTCCCGCCGGTGCGCGTTCGCGCCACGCTCTCCGTGGGTCCCCGGTGGGCGTCCCCGGCGCACGGCGTGACCGCGGGGCCGTTCGCGACCGCCGACGGTTCCTGGGTGGTCCACGAGGACGGTCGCCGCCTCGCCGCCGTCCGCAGCGACGGGTCGCTGATCGAGGTCACCGCCCCGGCCGCGCAGGACCGGGTGCGCGAGGCCGGGTGCGTCGCCGACGCGACGTGGGTCCTCGCCGGGCTCCGCACCTTCCACGTCGTCTCGGCCGGCGGCGCCGCCTGGGACCACACGATGCCCGGCCGGCTCCTGCACAAGCCCGTGTTCACGGGCGGGCTCGCCGTCCTGGCCGACGACACGGGCGTCGTCCGCGCGCTCGACATGGCGACGGGCGCGGTGCGCTGGGAGGGGACCCTCCCCCACGCGCCCGCGCAGACGCCCGTCGTCAGCGCCCTCGGTCTCGTCCTCGCGCTCGGGACCGGAGAGGTCGTCGCGATCGACCCCGAGAAGGGCACCCGGCGCGCCGTCGCGCCCGCCTCGGGCGGACGCCCCGCCTTCGTCGTCCCGTGGAACGGGGAGGTCCTCGTCGTCGGCGGATCGCACGGCCTCGCGACGCACGACGGCGGCGGCCGGGTCCGGGACGTGGGCGACGCGGCGCCGTCGGCCGAGGCGGGCATCGCCCACACGACCGACGGGTGCGCCTGGGTCGAGGCGGACGGCACGGTGCGGTGGCTCGGAAGGGCCGCGGGGAAGGGCCCCGTCGTCGTGACCGGCGCCGGCAAGCCGTCCCGCGCGGTCGCGCTCGCGGGCGGCTGGCTCTATGCCGTCGGCACGGATCGCGTGCTCCGCGGGGTGCGTCTCGACGCCCCCGAGACGACGGCCTGGAGCGTGACGCTTCCGGCCGCCGTGCTCGAGGGACCCGTCGTGATCGCCGATCTCGTGGTCCTTCGGACGGAGACCTCGCTCATCGCGTACGATCGGTGACGCGGGGGGG
>DATLLK010000017.1:0-2101 GCA_035537895.1 Planctomycetota bacterium | reverse complement strand
CCTGGGGCATGCAGTCCTACGAGGTCGGGGATCGGGCGAACAAGGCAGCGGCGCAGCTCACGACGTTCGTGCCCCCCGACTGGAAGTTCGGGGCTTCGCGCCCAGCCATCGTGGTCGAGATTGCGCCGAAGGACGCCACCGAGCGGATCGTCCTCGCGGCACTGGCCCCGAAGGAGACGCTCGAAGCGACGTGGGGGGCCGTGGATCGGATCCTCCGCACGTGGAAGAAGGACTCTGTCGACGCCGGCTCGCGCTTCCTCGTCCCCACGATCCGCCTGGACGAGCAGGCCCGGTTCTCGGCGCTCGAAGGATCCGCGCTCTCCGGGGTCAAGGACTCGAAGCTGCTCCGGTTCGAGGAGCGCGTGCGCTTCCGTCTCTCGGAGACCGGGGCCTCGCTCGCCGCCGAGGCGGTGATCGTCGCGAGCCTCGGGATCCACCCGGACCTCGTCTTCGACCGACCCTTCCTGGTCGCGCTGCGCCGGGTGGGAGCGCCCCACCCGTACTTCCTCCTCTGGGTCGGGAACGATGCCCTGCTGGAGCGGTACGAGCCCCTCCGCGGCGCGCCTCTCGACGCGGCGACCCTCGACCGGCTCCGGGGCACCTGGGTCACCGACGCAAAGGCCTCCGCCGTCGCTTCCGCCCTGCGGGCGCTGGAACTCGGGCTTGAGAGCCTGGACAGCTTCGGCTTCGCGCCGGGCGCCAAGCCGACCCCGGAGGAAGTCCGTCAGCGCATCGAGGCCAAGTTCGCCGCGGAGGTCTCCAAGGACGGCGGGCTCGCGCCAGAGCTGACCCTCGCGGTGGCCGACGGCGGCCGGGCGAGCGCCTCGATCGCCCCCCCGTCGCTCGCAGAGCACGCCCAGCCCCCGCTGGTCCTCGAAGGGCGGTTCGAGCGTTCGGCGACGGGAGTCTCGCTGCGTCTCCTTGACCCGTCCGAGCCCTCGGAAGACGGCGCCGCGCGGCCTTCCGAACTCCCCCCGACCCCCGTGCGCCTCGAAGGCGATACGCTGCGCGTCGAATTGGACCTCGCCGGCTGCATCTTCGTGCTGCGTCGGAAGTGAGGCGCCACGCCGTTCCCGCTCCCTGCCGGCCGCAGGGGGAGCGGGGAGAGAAGGCACGGCCTCGCGCGGGCGCCGCGATCCCCTACGGGCGCAGGAACGCGTCGAGCAGCGCGCGCGGCCGGAGCGACCCGTGGAGCGCGGCGGGCCCGAGCAGGATCGCGCGTCGTCCCTGCGCGCCGACGTCGCGAAGCTCGAGCACCGCGGTCCCGCCCGACGACGGCGGCAGGCCGAGGTCGAGCGTCGACGCGCACGCGACGAAGCGCGCGTCGTCGCGCGCGAGAGCCGCGCGGCCGAGGTCGGCGGCGGGGCCCGGCAGGAAGTGGATCGTCCCGCGCGGTGCGCCCACGTGCTCCAAGAGCCCGAACACGAGCGAGCCGATCGTGGCGGTCCGTGCGGCCGGGACGAGCACGACCGGGTTGCCGGCCGCGAGCGCCGCGGAGGCGACCGCGACGGACAGCGAGAACGCCCGCTCGCGCGGCGCGAGCAGGACGCCGGGACCGAGCGGCGCCGGCGCGCCGCCCGGCGCACCCTCCGCCCCCGTCCCGCGCCGGACCGCCTCGCGGGCGACGCCCTCGAGCGCGTCGATGCCGGCGACGACCTCGGCCTCGGCGGCCTCCCAGGGCAGGCCGGCCTCGAGGAGCGTCCACGCGGCGTAGTAGTGGCGCTCACGACGCACGCGCTCGGCCGCTTCGAACAGGAGGTGCGCCCGGTCGGCCCACGGCGTCGCGGCCCAGGAGTCCGCGGCGTCCGCGGAGGCCTCGAGCGCCGAGATGAGGTGCTCCGTGCCGCAGACGGGGAACCTCGAGAGGAGGACGTCCGGGTCCTCCGGGTCCCGGATCTCGGCGCCGATCGGCAGCGCAAGGCGCTCGCCGTCGACCACGGCCGGGCGGTCGCGGCCCAGCTCGGCCTCCACGCGCGCGAGGGCGTCCTCGACGTCGGCCCCGTCCCGGCCACGGCCGGCCTCGGGTCCCACGTCGCCGGAGAACGAATCCATCGCGCACCTCCCCCGCCAGCGTAGCCGCACCGCGGCCCTTCCCCCCTCG
>DATLLK010000016.1:0-17719 GCA_035537895.1 Planctomycetota bacterium | reverse complement strand
GTGCGTCGTGCTCGCGACCGCGCTCCTCGTCGCCGCGCTCCACGGCCTCGAGGACCGTCAGCGGTCCCGCTCGACCCCTTCGAGCGCGACGTACGTCATCTTCCGTCCGGCGCGGTCCTTGCCCGGGGTCTTGCCGAGGCGCTCCGGCGTCCCCGTCTCGTCGAGGACGTCGTCGACGATCTGGAAGGCGAGGCCCAGCTCGGTCCCGAAGCGTCGCAGCGCGGCGAGGTCCTGCGGCCCGCCGCCGCCGGCGCGCCCCCCGCCGACGCAGGCCGCGGCGAAGAGCGCGGCCGTCTTGCCGTGGTGGAGGCGCACGAGGCGCTCCTCCTCGGGCGGCCGTCCCTCGGCCTCGAGGTCCTCGACCTGTCCGCCGACCATCCCGCCGACGCCCGCGGCCCGCGCGAGGTCGAGCGCGAGGTCGCGCGCGAGCGCGGGGTCGCGCACCCGCGCGAGGAGCGACTCGAAGGCGAGCGAGTGGAGCGCGTCGCCCGCGAGGATGGCGAGCGCCTCGCCGAAGGCGACGTGGCTCGTCGGCATCCCGCGCCGCAGGTCGTCGTCGTCCATCGCCGGCAGGTCGTCGTGGATCAGGCTGTACGTGTGGACCAGCTCGAGCGCCGACGCGAAGGGGAGCGCCGCGTCGGCGGTCCCGCCCACGGCCTGTGCCGCGGCGAGGGCGAGGGCCGGCCGGATGCGCTTGCCGCCCGCGAAGACCGCGTACCGGAGCGCCTCGTGCAGCCGGCCGGGGCCCGACGTCGCGGGCGGCAGGACACGTTCGAGGTCGGCGTCCACCCGGGCGCGGGCGGAGTCGAGGAGAACCGATGCGTCGGGTGCGTCGCTCACGGGATGCCATGAAACGCGACCGCCGCCCCGAGGGCGAGCGCGGGCCGGGGGGCGACGGGACGGGGGTCCCGCCGTCGCCCGTTGGTACCTTCAAGCGACCTCCCGATGGGCACCCTCCTCGACCGCGTTCGCAACCCCGGCGACCTCAAGGCGTTGACGCCGGAGGAGACGCTGGCCTATTGCGACGAGCTCCGCCGGTTCCTCGTGGAGAGCGTCTCGGCCACGGGGGGGCACCTCGGGAGCAACCTGGGCGTCGTCGAGCTGACGGTCGCGCTCCACCGGGTGTTCGACTTCGAGAGCGACCGGCTGATCCTCGACACGAGCCACCAAGTCTACCCGCACAAGGTCATCACCGGCCGCCGCGACCTCTTCCCCACGCTGCGCCGCACGGACGGCCTCTCGGGCTTCATGGCCCGCGGCGAGAGCCCCTACGACGTCTTCACCTCGGGCCACGCGGGCACCGCCGTGTCGGCGGCCTACGGGATGGCGCTCGCCGACGCGATCCGCAAGCGGACCGACCGGCGCATCGTGGCGGTCGTGGGCGACGCGGCGGCGGGGGCGGGCGCCACCTTCGAGGCCCTGAACCACGCCGGCCACGAGGGCGCCGACCTGCTCGTCGTCCTGAACGACAACAAGTGGTCGATCGCGCGCACCGTCGGCGGGCTCGCCCGGTACCTGAACCGCCTGCGCACGCACCCGGGCTACCGCGAGTTCAAGAAGGACTTCCACGACACGGTCGCTATGCTGCCGGTCGTCGGCGGCCCGCTCGCCCGATGGGGCGAGAGCGTGAAGGAGGCCGTCGCCAACTACATCAACCCCGGCCACGTCTTCCGCGAGCTGGGGTGGACGTACTTCGGCCCCGAGAACGGGCACGACGAGGCGCGGTTGGAGACGCTGCTGCGGGACCTCGCGCGCGTGAAGGGGCCCGTGCTCCTCCACGTCGTCACCGAGAAGGGCCGCGGGTACGAGCGCGAGACGAAGGACGCGGCGCACGCCGTCTCGCCGCCCGCCGCGCCCGCCGTCTCGGGAGCCATCCGCACCGTCTCGTACACGAAGGCGTTCGCGCGGGCGCTCGACCGCCTGATGGAGGAGGACCCCCGCGTCGTCGCGGTCACGGCCGCGATGCCCGACGGCACCGGCCTCGCCGAGATCGCCGAGCGGCGACCCGAGCGCGTCGTCGACGTCGGCATCTGCGAGCAGCACGCCGTCGCGCTCGCGGGCGGCATGGCCGAGGCGGGGATGCGGCCCGTCGCCGCGATCTACTCGACGTTCCTCCAGCGCGGCTACGACCAGGTCTGGCAGGAGGTCGTGGTCCAGGGGCTGCCGGTGGTGTTCGCCATGGACCGGGCGGGCCTCGTGGGCGGGGACGGCGTGACGCACCAGGGCCTGCACGACATCGCGTACATGCGCACCTTCCCGGGCGTCACCCTGATGGCCCCGGCCGACCCGCCCGAGCTCGAGCGCATGCTCGCCCACGCGCTGTCGCTGCCCGGCCCGAGCGCCTTGCGCTACCCGCGCGCGAGCGACCCCGACGCGCCGCTCCCCGGCAACGACGGCGCCGTGCAGCAGGGACGCGGGGTCCTCCTGCGGGACGGCGGCGACCTCGCCTTCCTCGCCTACGGCACGATGGTCCGCACGGCGCTCGACGCGGCGGAGCGCCTCGCCGCCCACGGGATCGAGGCCGCCGTGTGGAACGCGCGGTTCGTGCGCCCCCTCGACGGCGCGGCGGTCGAGCGCCTCGCCCGGCGGGTCCCGCTGCTCGTGACGATCGAGGAGCACTCGGTGCAGGGCGGCTTCGGAGAGGTCGTGCTGCGCCACCTCGCCTCGCTCGCCGAGCCCGTCGGCCGCGTCGTGCGCGTGCTGGGCATCCCCGACCGGCTCGTCCCGCACGGCGAGCGCTCCGACTGGCTCGCGCGCCTCGGGCTCTCCGCGGAGGCCGTCGCCGAGTACGCTCTGCACGAGTGCGACGCCCTGCGAAAGGCCCACGGCGGACCCGGCCGTCGGGCCTAGAGCGGCGCGCGCCCGCAACCCCCGAGCGGAGCCCCTCGTGACGACCCGAGCGCTCATCGTCGGAGACCGACGCAAGACCGGCGTCCGCGAGGGCGTCGAGCGCGCGCTCCCCTTCCTGCGGTCGCGGCTCTCCGTCGTGGGCATCGACCTCGACGAGCGCCTCGACCTCTCCCGCGCGAAGGCCGACCTCGTCCTCGTCTTCGGGGGCGACGGCTCGTTCCTCTACGTCGCCAACCGCCTCCAGGAGAACGCCATCCCCGTCCTCGGCGTGAACTTCGGCCGCCTCGGGTGGCTCGCCGAGATCCAGCCCGAGGGGCTCGAGGAGGGCATCGAGGCCTACGTCGCCGGCCGCTTCACGGTCTCGGAGCGCGCGCGGCTTCGCTGCGTCCACCGCTTCGGCCGCCGCGTGCGCGACGAGGGCCTCGCGTTGAACGACGTCGTCGTGGGCCGCCGCGCGCTCGGCCGCATGGTCGAGCTGGACGTCCGCATCGACGGGCGCGGCGCGATCACGGTCGCGGGCGACGGGCTGATCGTCTCGACCGCGAGCGGCAGCACGGCCCACGCGCTGGCCGCGGGCGGGCCCCTCGTCACGCCGGGGATGTCGGCGGTCGTGCTGGTGCCGATCTGCCCGCACGCGCTCGGCAACCGGCCGCTCGTGCTCCCGCTCGCGAGCCGGATCGAGATGGTGCTGCACCGCGACCACCGCGGCGAGGCGGCCGTCGTGATCGACGGGCGCGAGCCGCGCGATCTCGAGCCCGGCGAGATCGTCGAGGTGACCGACGCGCACGCTCCGCTGCGCGTCGTCTCCGTGACGGGCCGCTCCTACTTCGACCTCCTGCGCGAGAAGCTCGGCTGGAAGGCGCGGCCCGAGTACCGCGCCCCCGATCCGGCGTCCGGGCCCGACGCGCCGCCGCGCCCGCCCGCCCGGTCGCCCCGGCGCCCGACCCGCCGTCCGCCGGGCCGACCCGCGGGCCCCGCGTGAGCCGCCCGGCGGCCGACCACCCGGGCGCCGGGTCGATCGGGCTCGACCGCGACCTGTTCCCCGCGTCCTTCCTCCGGCTGCTCGCGGTCGCGCCGGGGCTCGTCCGGCGGCTGCGCACCGGGGCCGCCGCCGGGCCCGCCGTCGCGAGGAGCCCGGGAGGTCCGTTCCTCTTCCGCGGGCACCGCGAGTACCGGCCCGGGGACGACCTGCGGCGGGTCGACTGGGGCGTGCTCGCGCGCCACGACCGCGTCGTCGTGCGCGAGTTCGAGGCCGAGCGCGAGGCGCGGTCGGAGGTCTGGTTCGACGGGAGCGCGAGCACGGGCCCGATGGGCGGGCGGGCGGCGCTCGCGCGCGCGTGCGCGCTCGCGTGCGCGACGGGGCTCGCCGACGGCGGCCGCGTGCGCCTCGGCGTCCTGCGGGGCGGCGAGGCCCTCGACCTCGTCGCGGCCGACGATCCCTCGCGGATCCGGGACGTGCTCGTGGCGCTCTCCGAGGACCGCCCCGCGGGGCGCGCGGAGCTCGCCCGCGCCCTCCCGCGGCTGCGGGTCCGCATGCCGGCGAGCGCGCGCTTCATCCTCGTCTCCGACCTTCTCTCGCGCGCCGACCCCGGCGCGCTCCACGCGTTCGCGGGACGCGGCGTCGCGGGCGCGCTGCTCCACCTGCGCGTCCCGCCGCTCTGGTCGCCGCAGCCCGGCGGACTGTGGGAGGCGCGGGACGCCGAGACGGGGGAGGTCCGCACCGTCCGGCTGACCGAGGAGGTCGCGACGCGCATGGCGGACCGCGCGCACGCCCACGCGGAGCGATGGGCCCGCCACGCCCGCGACACGGGGCTCGCCTACCTGCCGTTCGCGCCGTCGACCGAGCCCGAGGCGCTCCTCCGGCGACTCGCGCGCGAGGTGCCGTGATCGCGCTCGCGCATCCGCTCGCGCTCCTCGGCCTCCTCGCCGTCCCCGTCGTGCTCTGGCTCCACCGACGCCGCCGGCGCGCGATCCCCGTCGAGGTGCCGTCGCTCCTGTTCGTCGAGGGCGAGCCGGAGCGTCCCGCGGCGCCCGAGCGATTCCGGCTCGACGTGGACGCGCTGCTCGCCGCGGCGGCGGCGGCGCTCCTCGCGCTCGCGGCGACCGCGCCTCGCGCGCTGGCGGGCCTGCCCGGGCGCACCGTCCGGGTCGTCGTGGACCAGGGGCCCGCGATGGGCGCGAGCGACGCCGGCGGCGGGCCCGCGCGCCGCGCCGAGGAGGTCGTGCGCGGCATCGAGGAGGCTCTCCGCCCCGGGGACGTCCTCGAGGTCGTGCAGGCCGCGCCCCCGCGCCTGCTCGAGACGGCGCGGCGCGGGACGGCCGCCGTCCGCGTCCTCGTGAGCGACCGGATCCCCGCGGGCGCCGACCCGACCGTCCATGTCGTGGCCGTGGGCACGCCCGTCCGCACCAACGTCGGCATCCTCGCGGTCGACGTCGAGGACCGCGACGGCGAGCGCCGCGTCTTCGTCGCCGTCGGGAACGACCGCGACGTCGAGGCGCGGGTCCGCCTGCTCGCGGGCGGCGAGGCCGTCGAGGTCGCGGTCCCCGCGCGCGGCGTCGCGAGCGTCGAGCGCCGCCGGCCCGTCGCGGCCGCCGTCGACGCCGCCGGCGTCGAGGAGGTGCGGATCGACGGGGACGGCGGCGCCGTCGCCGCCGACGATCGCGTCGTCCTGGACGTGCGTCCCGTCCTCGCGGCGTTCGCGCCGCCCGAGACCGGCCTCTCCGGCGCCCATGCGGACGCCGTGCGCCGCGCGCTCGACGCGGTCGCGCCGGGGCGATGGAAGGAGGTCCCTCCCGACGCGGCGGGGATCACGCTGTTCGTCTCGACGGGCGCCGGGCCCGCGCCGCGGTCGGGGGACGCCCTCGTGCTGCGCCTTCATCCGGTCCCGCCCGGCGTCGCAGCCGCCCGCCGCCAGCCCGGCGCGCCCGTGCGACCGCCGGACCCCGACCTCGCCGACGACCTGGACGTGACGGGCGTCGAGCTCTGGTACGACCCCGCGGTGGCGCGGGGCGCGCCGCCCTGGCCCCTCGCCGACGTCGTCCGCCGCGACCTCGGCGTCGTGCTGCGCGAGGCGGCCTTCTGGCCCGACCCGCTCGCGGGCACGCCCGCTCCGGTGGACCACCCGATCTGGCCGCTCTTCGTCGAGAACCTGGTCGCCGCGCGCCGGGGCCGCGCGGGCGCCTCCGGGTGGGGGGTCGCGGGGACGCTCGACGCGTACGTGACCTTCCCGGGCCACGACACGGCGGCCTTCGACCCCGCCTGGATCGCCGCGGCGCCGCCGGACCGCCGGCCGCGCGAGCGGCCGCTCCTGCCCTGGCTCGCGAGCGGGGCGGCGGCCTGCCTCCTCCTGCTCTGGGTCGTGCCGCGCGGGCGCAGGCGCTAGGGGGTAAGGTCGCGCCCGTGCGAGCCCTCGACAACGTGCGCCTCGGACTGTCGCGGGTTCGGCGCCGTCCCGTGCGATCCTTCCTGCTGCTGCAGGGGACGATCTGGGGCGTCGCGGTCGCGGTGTTCCCCGCGGCGGTGCTCCAGGGGACGACGGAGATGGTCCTCGCGCACGGCGCCGAGGTCGGCGGCGACCGCGTCACGATCGCCGCCGACCCGACCGCGGTGGACGCGGCGCCGCTCGAGACCGAGGACGTGGACGCCCTGCGACGCGCCCTGCCCGACGCGGGGGTCGCGGTCGTGGCGCTGGCCGGCCTCCGCGTCGAGAAGCCCGCGGCGCCCGGCCCCGCCGTGCCCGACGCGTTCCTCCACGGGCCCGCGGACGCGCCCGCCGCGCGCGGGCTCGTGCTGGCGGAAGGTCGCCTGCCCGTCGCGCCGGCGGCGGTCCCGGAGGTCGTCGTCGAGGGCGTGCTCGCGGGCGAGCTCGCGCGGCGCTCCGGAGGCGGCGCGCTCGGCGCCGACGTCCCGCTCCCCGACGGCCGCGCCGCCCGCGTCGTCGGCGTGCTGCGCGAGCGCACGCCGCTCGCGCGACGGACGAACGACTTCGGCTTCGACACGGAGCATCCCGTCTTCACGGGGGTCACGGGCCGCCTGCTCCTCCACCTCGGCATCCCGCCGGGCGACGACGCGTGGAAGCGCACCGACCGTTGCGCGTACCTCGTCGCCGAGGGCACCCGCGTCGACTGGATCCTCCTTCGCGTCGGGCCGGCGCAGCTGCGGGCCGCCGCGCGCGCGGCGGAGCGCGTCCTCGACGGACGCGGTCGCGCGGTCGTCGTGTTCTACCCGCCGGTCTACCCGCTCCTCGTCGGCCGCGAGCTCGACCGCTTCCGCACGGTCTCCCTCGCGCTCTTCCTCTCCTGCCTCGTGATGGGCGCGGTCGTCATGGCGAACGTCGGCCTCCTGACCGCGCTGCGCCGCGCGGGCGAGGTCGCGGTGCACCGCGTCGAGGGCGCGACGCGGCGCGACGTGGCCGTCCAGTGGCTCGTCGAGGGGGCGGCGATCTCCACGGTCGGCGTCGTGCTCGGCGCCCTGCTCGCGTGCGCGCTCGCCGGGCTGCGCGTGCGCCTCGAGCCGCTGGCCGGGATGCGGTGGGCGTTCCCGTGGCGCGAGGCCGGCATCGCCGGCGCCGTCGCGGTCCTCGCGGGGGTGCTGGCGCAGGCCCTGCCCGCCTCGCGGGCGGCGCGGATGTCCCCGGTGGACGCGCTCGTCGATGAGTAGCCTCCTGCTCGCCGTCCTCGAGGGCTTCCGCCACGTCGTGCGCCAGCCGCTGCGGTCGGCGCTGACGGCCGTCACCTGCGCCGTCGCGATCGCCGTGACGGTGAACGTCATCTCGCTCAACTACGGCTTCGACGAGGACGTGCGCCACGACATCGCGAGGTTCGGCCGCCTGACGATCGACGTCGGCCGCTCGCCGCTGATCCGTCCCGGCGCCCCCCGCGCCACGTTCGGCGAGCCCGAGCTCCTGCGGATCCGCGAGGCGCTCGTCGACCTCTCCGCCGTGACGGTGCCGCTGCGCACGGAGTCGACCGGCGCGCGGGGCGACGCGGAGGTGCGCCGTCTCGTGCTCGCGGCCGTGAGCCCCGACTACCCGCGCACCCTCGACGTGGACCTCGTCGCCGGCCGGTGGTTCACGGCGGAGGAGCGGGGGCTCTCCGTCTGCGTGCTGGACCGCAGCGCGGCCGAGGCGCTGTTCCCCGGCGTCCTCCCGCAGGCGGTGCTCGGCCGCCGGCTGCACCTCGAGCGCGAGGCCGGCGGGGACCCCGCCGTCGTGGGCGTCCTCGACGACCCCATGACGTACCGCGCGGTCTACGAGGCGTTCGACGAGAGCCGATCCTCGCGGACGCTCGCGGGCCAGCTCTTCTCCTTCCGCAACGTCTACGTGCCCGAGAGCGCGCTCGCGTCGCCCGAGCTGACGATGGTCCACGTCGCGCTGCCCGACGAGGCGCGCTTTGCGACCGCGCGCGGCCGCCTCGAGGCGATGTGGTCGGTGAACGACCCCGACGTCCCGCCCGAGAGGATGTCCACGGTCACGGTCTTCGCGCGGCGCTCGTGGATCGACGCGTTCGGCGGCACCATGCAGGCGGGCGCACTGCTCGGCAACTTCGTCTGGATGCTCGTCGTGCTCGTCGCCTGCATCATGATCACCACGCTCAACCTGATCACCATCCGCGAGCGCTACGACGAGATCGCGGTGCGGCGCTGCGAGGGCGCGCGCCGTCTCGACCTCGCGGTCCAGGTGACGGCGGAGGGCCTCGCCACGTCGGTCGCGGGAGGGCTGCTCGGGCTCCCGCTCGGCTACCTCGGCGCCGACGCGCTGCGCCGGATCGTGGAGTTCCCGTTCCGCTTCGACCCCCGCTACGCGCTCGCGGCGATCCTCGTGAGCGCGGCGCTCGGGGCGGTCTCCTCCGTCCTGCCCGCGCGCCGGGCGGCCGGCCTCGACCCGGCGAGGGTCCTCTCCCGGAGGGTCACGTGAGCGACGCCATGGTCCGCCTCGAGGGCGTCACGCGGACGTACCGCCAGGGCGCGGTGACCGTGGAGGCCTTGAAGGCCGTCACGATCGACGTCGAGCGCGGGGAGTACGTCGCCCTGATGGGGCCCTCGGGCTCGGGCAAGTCCACCCTGCTCCACGTGCTCGGCTGCCTCGACCGTCCGACGTCGGGGACCTACCTCCTCGACGGGAACGACGTCACGCGCCTCGACGACGTGGCGCTCGCCCGCGTCCGCAACGGGCACATCGGCTTCGTCTTCCAGCGCTTCCATCTGCTGCGCGACGAGACCGCGATCCGGAACGTCGAGTTGCCGCTCCTCTACGCCGGCCTGCCGCGCGCCGAGCGCCGTCGGCGGGCCGGGGAGGCCCTCGCGTCCGTCGGCCTCGGCGCACGCGAGGCGCACCGTCCGGGCCAATTGTCGGGCGGCGAGCAGCAGCGCGTCGCGCTCGCCCGCGCCCTGGTCAAGTCGCCCCGGCTGCTCCTCGCGGACGAGCCGACCGGCAACCTCGACTCCGCCGCCGGGGCGTCGGTCCTGCGCCTCCTGGACGACCTGAACGCCGGCGGGGTGACCGTCATCCTCATCACCCACGACCCGGTCGTCGCCGCGCACGGGCGGCGCCATCTGTCGATACGGGACGGCGTCGTGTCCGAGGTGGGGCCCCCGGTCGCCGGGGTCTAGCTTTCTGAAGGCCTGCTGCAGAGCGAGCCGACCGGCGTCTCACCGTCCACGGTGCTGCGTCTCCGTCTGCGGGAACCGTCCGGAACGGGCCGGCACGCGGGATGGGGTGCGGAGGGCCGATGACGACGACGACGCGTACGCCTTGGTACGCGAGAAGGAGGAAGCGGCCCCGAGCGCCCCCAGCCCGCGCGCCGGCGCCACGCGGGATGGGGTGCGGAGGGCCATGACGACGACGACGCGTACTTCCTGTACGCGAGGAGGAGGAAGGGACCCGAGCGCCCCCAGCCAGCGCGCCGCTCAAGGTGGGAGACCGCGGCGGTCGATGGGGAGGCGATGGACCGTCTCCGCGACGCGCCCTCCCGCGTGCTCCTCGTCGCCCTCGTGGCGGCGGTGGCGCTGCTCATCGCGGCCGTCCGGGCCGACGCGGAGGAGGCGTTCGTCCTCGACAACGGGTCCGTCCTGCGCGGGGTCGTCCTGCGGGACGACGGCGCCGCCCTCGAGATCCGCCTCTCCGGCCGCGGCATGCGCGGGACCGTGATGGTCGAGCGCACCCGCATCGTGCAACGGTTCGTCACGCAGGACCCCGAGGCGCGGGTCGCCTCGAGGACGCCCGCCCCCGAAGGACCGTACGTGCGGCCGGCACCGTCGGCCGAGCACGCGACGCCGCCTCCGCCCGCGCCCGCGGAGCCGACCGCGCCGCTGCTCGCGGCCGTCCCCTCGGCCCACGCCGTGCCGACGCTCGCCGAGGAGCGCTTCGTCGACCGCTTCCTCCGCCGCGCGTCGAGCGCCGTCCCCGCCGGTCCGGGCCCCCGCGCGTTCCTCGTCGGGATGGCGCTGGCGGTCCTGACCGCGCTCGTCGCGCTCGGGGCGCGCATGGCCGAGATCGACGACGCCACGCTGGGACGGTGCACCGTCGTCGCGTTCCTCCTCGGCGCGGTCGTCGGCTTCTCCGCGACCTCCGCGGGTTCGGTCCTGCGCGCCGACGTCGCCCCGCTCGCCGTGCCCGTGGCCCTCCTCGTGTGGGCGGGGCTCGCCTCCGCCGTCTTCCGCTGCGGCTTCGGTCGGGCGTTCACGCTCCTCGCGTTCGTCCTCCTCGCGGGCAGCCTCGTCGTGTTCACGGCGGGCGTCGTCATCACGGCGGTCTGACGGCTCCCGCGGGAGGCCGCGCGCCCGCGCGGACGGTCTCGCGGCACGAGGCACGTGACTGGCGCGGCGGCGGGGTCCCTGCGACGATCCTCCCGATGCGAGGGAGCGACGACTCCGCCGTGCGTGACGTCCCCACGGCGCACGAGCTGCGCACCGTGCTCCGCAGGCACGTCGTCGACGCCTGGTTCCCGCGCGGGATCGACACGGAGCACGGCGGGTTCCTGTGCGACTTCGACCGCCGATGGAGGCCCCGCGGCCGGCAGGTGAAGCTCCTCGAGTTCCAGGCGCGCACGACCCGCTTCGCCGCGGCGGCGAGCCGGGTCTTCCCCGAGGACGCGTCCCTGCGCGCGGTCGCGCTCCACGGCCTGCGCTGCCTCAGCGAGGTGATGTGGGACGCGAAGGACGGGGGGTGGTTCCACCGCCTCGACAGGAAGGGCCGGCCTCTCGAGGCGGGGACCAAGCACACCCACGGGGCGGCGTACGCGATCGAGGCGTGCGCCCTGGTCCACGAGGCGACGGGCGACCCGGGCGCGCTGGACCTCGCCCGTCGCGGGTTCGACTGGATCGACGCCGTTGCCCACGACGCCCGCGACGGGGGCTGGTTCGGCCTCGTGGACCGCTCGGGCACGCCGATCCTCGACGCCGCGCACTGTCCCTGGCCCGCGGCGTACGACTCGATCGGCACGTACTTCGGGATGAAGGACCTGAACGTCCACTCCGACCTGCTCGAGTCGCTCGTCCACCTGCGGCGCGTCCTCGACGCGCCCCTCGTCGAGGAGCGGCTCGCCGAGATCGTGGACGTCGTCTTCCGGCGGCTCCACGACCCCGCGACCGGCGGGCTCCACTACTTCGTCTCGCGCGACTGGGTCCCGCTCCCGCGCTCGCACCGCGCCGGCAACGAGGTCCAGTCCGTCGCCCGGGCCTGGCTCGTGCGCGACCGCCTCGGCGACCGGGCGCTGCCGATCGCGCGCGGGATCGTCACGCACGCGCTCGCGCACGGCCTCGACCCCGCGACCGGCGGGATCTTCGCGGCGGGGATCGACGCGCCGCCCGAGGTGCTCTCCGATATGGGCCCCCTCGGCGCGCGGGCGAAGCCGACCTGGGTGCAGTTCGAGGCGCTGAAGGCCTTCCTCGCGATGCGCCTCCTCGAGCCGCACGACCCGCGCTGGCTCGCGCACTTCGCCTCGCAGTGGCGCCACCTCCTGCGCTGGCATGTCGACGCCGCGCACGGCGGCACGTACGAGGGGGGCCTCGACACGGCCCCTCGGTGGCGCCGCCGGGCCGTTCTCGCGCCGCGCGCGATCACGCGGAAGGCGAGCCCCTGGAAGGACGGCTCCCACGACGCGAGCACCCTGATCTTCTGCCTCGAGCACGTGGAGGCGGCGCGGGCGGCCGCGGGGGCGCCGCCGCCGCTCGCCGTGCGGTAGGCTGCCCGCCCGTCACACGCGAGGGGACCCTCCGCGCCATGCGCCCTGCCTCCGCCCTGATCGCCGTCGCCGCCCTCGTCACGGGGGTCGCGGTCGGCTGGTTCGCCCGCCCGTCCGTCGACTCCGTCGCCACGGACCCGGCACGCGCCGACCGCGCCGAGACGCGCATCCGGGAGCTCGAGGCGCAGGTGGCCCGGCTCGAGGGAGACGTCCGCGAGGCGGAGGACCGCCGGGTGCCGCGCCTCGCGACGGCGGGGCGGCCAGCGGGAGCCCCGACCCCCGTCGTCGAGGCGTCGGCGGAGGCGCCGCAGCCGACCCCGGCGGCCGAGCGTGACGCGAAGTCGCCGCACCTCGCGCCGAAGGGCTACGAGGAGCTCGTGACCGGCGTCGACTGGTCGGTGGTGGGCAAGAACCTGCACGAGATGACGCCGCTCATGGCGCAGGTCGGCGAGGAGTGGTCGAGGACGGGGACGCTGCCCATGGCCCTCTACGGCAGGATGCAGGAGATGAACGGGCCGCTCGTCACCGCGGCGCTGCACGCGGCGGGCAAGCTGAAGCTGCCGATCCAGAAGGCGAACACCGCGTTCACGCACCCCGTCTTCTCCGCCAACGCGCTCGCGTCGATGCTCGCCGACGCGGGCAAGCCGCTGACCGACGCGCAGCTCGAGGAGCTGTCGCGCCTCGCGGAGCGCTTCGCCGCCGAGGACGCCGCCCGGCTCGCGGGGTACGACGCGCGCGCGTGGGAGCTGCAGAAGGCGATCGACGAGTCCACGCTGCGCGACCGCTTCTTCGAGGCCGCCTTCGCGCTGCTGACCGACGAGCAGCGCGCCCTGCTCGCGCCCGAGTCGGCGCGGGGGCGGCTCAAGTCCGACTTCTTCTCGTCCGGGCTCGTGTGGGCCGCGAGGTCGCAGTTGCTGCAGTTCGCCTCGCCCGAGGCGTTGACGGCCACCATGGAGGCGCAGTTCCTGCGGCACTTCGAGCTCGGCGCGGACCGCGCCGCCGCCGTGCACGACGTGGTCGCGCGGTGGGTGGCCGGACTCCCCCCCGCGTGGACGTCCGAGCCGGGCGACCCGCTCACGCTCGTGGGGATGATGCCCGTCGCCCGGGTCCTCGAGGCCGCGCGGCTCCAGCTGGCGATGCTGGACGACCTGATCCGCACGCTCGCGCTCGACGAGGCGGCCGCCAAGCGGATCCGAGGCACCGACTTCGTGTTCGTCCCCGTGCGCTCCGCGCCGAAATAGCGGCACGCTGGCTGGGGGCGCTCGGGTCCCTTCGTCCTCCTCGCGTACAGGAAGTACGCGTCGTCGTCCTCATGGGCCCTCCGCACCCCATCCAGCGCGCCGCGGGGGGGGCGCTCGGACGGAGACGAAGCGCAGCGATGGGTGAGACGACGGTCGGATCGACCTGCCGCAGCACTTCAGAAGCGACGTACTAGAATTGGCGGCGTGAACGCAGCCTTCGTCCTCGCGGTCGTGGCGGTCCTCGTGGCGGCGGCCGCGCTTGCGTCGGCCCGTCGTGCGAGCGCCGCCGCGCGCCGGGCGGTGGCGGAGGTGGCGCGGGAGACCGCCGCCCGCGCGGCCGCCCTCGCGCCCGCGGCAGGTCCCGACGCCGGCCGCGAGGCGGGCCCCGAGGCGGGTGCCGACGGTGGCCCCGAGGCCGTCACGCAGGACGCGTTCCTCGACCGGATCGACCGGATCGAGCAGTGGGTCGCGGCGCAGGACCGGCGTGCCGAGGACGCGCTCCCCGTCCCGCCCGCGCCGCCGCCCCCTGCGCCCGTCGCGCCCCCGACGCCGGCACAGCCCGCCGCGCGCGGGACGGCGGCGAGCCGGGTCCGGGCCTTCCCGTGACCGTGTCGGGCCCCGCCGCGCTGGACCCGTCCCTCGTCATCGACGCGGCCGCGCTCGTGTCCCTCGCGCTGTTCCTCGTGTGGGGGGGGATGCACGGCGCGCTGCGCCAGGCGCTCGGCCTCGGGGTCGTGCTGCTGGCGTTCGTCGCGGCCTCGGCCTTCGCCTCCGTCCTCGAGTCGAGCGTCGCCAAGGTGGCCGACCTCCCGCCCGACGCACGGGGCGCCGTCGCCTGGCTGGTCGTCTGGGCGCTCGCGGTCGTCGTGGGCGGCGTGGCCCTCCACGGCATGCGGCACGTGCTCGAACCCGGCCTCGTCGCGCGTCCGGCGAGCCGGATCCTCGGCGCGCTCATCGGGCTCACGAAGGGCATCCTCGTCCTCGGCGTCTTCCTCTACGCGGTGCTCGGCACGTTCCTCGAGTCGCCCACCGCGCCGCCGGTCGAGGCCCTGCGGACGAGCCGCACCGCCGCGACCCTCGTGGACCTCGAGCGCCGGGCGCGAGCCGTGCTGAGGCTCCCGGCGTCCGTCGGCGAGCGCGTGGCGCTCGCCAATGCCACGGTCACCGGCCGGGGGCGCACCCCGTGAGCCGCGGCCAGATCGCGATCCTCCTCGCCTTCGTCGTGCTCGTCGCGGGCCTCGCCTTCCTCGTGGGCCCGGCGCTGCTCTCCGGCCGGCCGGACCGGACCCGGCGCGTCGACGCGAGGGGGGTGGCCCCGGCGCCGAGCGATCCCGAGCCCGCCGCTGTCGGCCCCGCGCCCGCGCCGGTCGGCCCGGTCGCGGCGTCGTCGCGGGCGTTCCGCCTCGAGGTGACGGGTCCGGACGGCCGGCCCGTCCCGGCGGCCTCCCGACGCCACGTCGGCGCCGTCGAGGGAGCGGACGGCGCGCGCCTGCTCGCGGCGAGGGCGTGGGTCGGCGCGCCCGGCGCCCGCTGGGCCGCGGTGCCTGCACCCGGCGCCGACGGCGTCGCGCGGGTCTCGCTCGTGGCGTCGGCCCCGCCGCTGACGATCGTGCTCCTCGAGGAGGACGGGGCGCCGGCGGCGGGCGTGCCCGTCGCGTGGCCGGGACCCGACGGTCGCCCGCGCTCCGTGCGCACGGACGATCGCGGGATCGCCGTGATCGACGACCGCGCGCCGGGCGTGGTCTTCATCAAGGCGGGGGGCCTCGAGCGGGCGGGGCCCACGCTCCGCCGTCGGGCCGGCGTCGACCGCGACGCGAGCGCCACCCTCGATCCGCCGTGGACCGTCGCCGGGCGCGTCCTCGACGCGAGCGGCCGCCCCGTCGCCGGCGCGCGCGTGCGCGGCGTGTGGCCCGAGGGCACGGAGGACGCCGGGCCCTTGAACGCCGTGACGGACGCGGGCGGCGCTTTCCGCTGGCGCGGGCGCGCGTCGGACCGGTTGGCCCTCGTCATCGAGCATCCCGTCCACGGGACGGTGAGCGTCGAGCCCCTCGCGCCGGATCCTCGCCGCGGCGACGCGACGTCCGTCGAGGCGCGGTTCCCGCCCGACGCCTCGCGCCTCGCCGTCGTCACCGACCTCTCGCGGCTCGCGCCGTCCGCCGAGGCGATCCTCCGCGCCGAGCCCGGCGTCCTCGCCCTCGTGCGGGAGACGTGGGGGTCCGCGGTCGTCGCGTGGGACGCGCCGGAGTCCTCCGTCCGCTCCGGCGAGACGTGGGAGGTCGCGGACGTCGTGCCGACCGTCCCTCTGCGGGTGACCCTGCGCGGGGACGTCGTGCCCGAGGACCACGTCCTCGCCCCCGGCGACCCGAGCCGCGCGCACCTCGTGCTCGCGCCGCGGCCCCTCGCGCCGGAGGCGAAGGCGCCCGAGGTGCCGGACGCGGCCGCGACGGCCTTCCTGCGTGGGACGGTCGTCGACCCCGACGGGCTCGCGCTGCCGGGCGTGACGGTCGTCGGCGGCGGGCGTCGCGTCGTGGCGGACGCCGCGGGGCGCTTCGCGATCGAGGGGCTCGTGCCCGGGGAGCGGATCGACGTCCTCTATGCTTGGCTCGACGGCGCCGACGCGGGCGAGGTGGACGCGGGCGCCTACGCGCCCTGGGCGACGGCGCGATTGGCGCCCGTCCCCGACCCCGTCGTCCTGCGGCTCCCTCGCGCGGCGGCGGTGACCTTCCTCGCCTCCGACGGGCTCGACCGCATCCCGCTCGCGTGGGTGCGCGTCGTGATCACGGACGGCGCGGGCACGCCCCTCTTCGACGACGTCGTGGCGACCCGCGCCGGCCGCGCGACGATCACCGGGCTGGTGCCCGGGCTGCCCGGGACGCTGTTCGTCCACGCGCCGGGGCTGCGCCGCGAGGTGCCGCTCGCCCTGCGCGCGGGCTCGACGGTCGACCTGGGCGAGGTGCCCCTCGTCCGCGGCGGCCGCGTCGAGGGGGTGGTGAAGTCGCCCGACGGCCGCCCCGTGGCCCGCGCCGTCGTCGCGGCGACCGACGACGGCCGCGCGACCACGGACGCGAGCGCGGCCGCGCGCGAGGCGGACCTCTCGACGCGGCGGACGACGACCGACGAGGAGGGCCGGTTCGTCCTCGAGGGCCTCGACGCGACGCGCCCGACGGCGCTCGCCGTCTGGGCCGAAGGGCACGCCCCGTCGGCCCGGCGCGTCCTCTGGCCCGAGGACGGGCGCGCGCGTCTGAACGTCACCCTCGTCCGCGGCGTGACCGCGCGACTCCACCTGAACGAGCGCGGGGGCGCGCCGGTCTCCGGCGCGCTGGTCGAGTTCGCCGACGGCCGCACCGGGGCCCGCGTGCTGGACCTCCTGCACCGCGCCGCGTGGGGGAGCGTGGTCGGGTCGACCGAGGACGTGCGCCGCGCGGCGCGTGCGCTCCTGATCGAGCACCCCTCGGAGCCGGGCCTCTACCTCGTCGGCCCGCTCGAGCCGGGGCCCTACGACGTCGCGATCGAGCACCCCCTCTACCGGTCCCTGCGGGCCCGCTACACCGTCCTCGACCCGTCCCCGGAGGGACCCGACAATCCGATGCGGATCCCCCTCGAGTCGATGGAGTGGCGGGTGGAACTCGATCCCGCGCGGGATCCCGGGCGATGATGGTACGACTTCCCCGTCGCGCGCGGCCGCCGCGCGGGGCCCTGGAGCGCGCATGCCGACGTACACGTACGACGAGCGGATGAAGGTCGTGAAGGCGATGGAGGCCTCGGGCGCCACGACCTGTCCCCGCTGCGGGGCCTCCGTCGAGATGCACCGTCTCCAGAGCACGCAGGACAAGCTCCTGAAGCGCCCCGGCCGGCCCCTCTACCGGTGCTCCAGCCAGCGCTGCGCGTGCGAGTGCACCGCGCCGTCCCACATGACGATCCCGCCGCCCGGTAGCGCCCCGACCGCGTAGCGACGCGAATCCGCTCGCGCCCGCCGCGGCACCGAGCGAGCTCGGAACGAGCCGCTCTGAATCCCGAACCAGCCGCGGGGGATGTCTCCGCGGCGCCGAGCGAGCTCCTGGGTCCCTGCCGCGTCGCCCCGTTCTCCGCTGGTACCGATCGCGTCATCCCCGACTCGACGCCGTTCCCAGCGAGCTCGGAACCAGCCGCGGGGCATAGCAAGATAGGCGCGCGCGCGCGCCTATCTTGGGCGTACGACCGCAATGGACTCGACGGCCGCCTCAGGGGGGCGCACGGGCGGCGGCCCGTCCCTGCGGCGCGACTCGCGCGCGCGCTCGGCCTCGATCGTGTGGAGCACCTCGGGTGTGACGTCGCCCGTCGGGTAGTTCCCGTCCATGCAGGCCATGCAGAAGCGCGTGATCGCCTTCGTCGGGCCCTTCACGGCCTTCACCATGCCCGGGATCGTCATGTAGACGAGCGCGTCGGCGCCGATCGCCTTCGCGATC
>DATLLK010000015.1:0-4558 GCA_035537895.1 Planctomycetota bacterium | reverse complement strand
ATCCTGCGCTCCGTTCGGTCCCGCCGCGAGAAGCCGACGGGCGCTTCCGCCATGTCGTCGGTGACGAGGAAGGGCACGAGCCGTGCGAGCCGCGCGCGCAGGAGCCGGGGCGCTCGGCGTATGCCGGCGTCGTCGACGTCGCGCTCGAGCCGGCGCAGGACGCGGGCGACGGCCTCCGACGGCCCCGGGCCGCCTCCGCGTTCGGCCGCCGCGAGCGCGGCGTCCCACGCGGCGAGGCGCTCGTCGGTCGCGGCGTCGGTCGTCGCGAGCGCGTCCAGTCCCATTTCGAGGAGGTCCGCCTCCGCGCGGCGCCGTTCCTCCCAGGAGGGGTCGTCGAGCGCGCGGGCCGCATCCATCGGGTCGCGCGGGGGCGCCGCGAGGGCCGACGGCGCGAGCAGCGCCAGCAGGAGCCCGGGGACGGCGAGGCGCGGCCGCATCCCGGTCATCCTACCCTCGCGGGCTCCGTCAGATCCCGCGCTCGCGGTAGCGGCGCTCGGCCTCGAGGTTGTGCGCGAACCCGTCGGGCAGGTTCACGCTCCGGTAGACCGCGGGCACGATCCCCCGGGCGAGCAGCGCCTCGATCGTCTCGGCCTCGAGCGCCCAGACCGCGGCGACGTTCAAGAGGCCGGAGAGGGGGCCGACGGGGGTCGAGAGGCCGGGCACGTCGAGCGCCGCGTCCCCGACCGGGCCGCGCGTGTCGACGACCCGGTCGGCGACCTCGAAGAGGCGACGTCCGCTCGAATGCCGGGCCTCGACGGACTTCGAGAACGCGACGCACGTCACCGCGACGACGGCGCAGCCCGCGGCCTGCGCGCCCAGCGCGAGCGCGACGGGGAAGGGCTCCTTGCCCGAGTTGCTGACGAGCCACAGGACGTCGCCCGCGTCCTGCGCCGGCTCGAGCGCGACGTGGACGACGCCGGCATCCGCCGCGCGCCCCGGCTCCTGCGTGCGCGGCTCGCGCGGCTCGTGCCCTTCCTCGTCACCGACGACATCGCGGAAGCGCCCGTCGGCTTCTCGCGGCGGGACCGCTCGGAGCGCAGGATCTGGCCCACCGACGCGATCCGCTTGCTGCTGCCGGAGGGGCGCCCGGCGCTCGTCGACCTCGTGCGCACGACGGAGGACCCGCGCACGCTGGCCGGCGCCATCGCCGCGATGGGCGACCTGCGTCAGGGGGCCGACCCGGAGTTCCTCGCCGCGGTCGCCGACGGGTGGGACGCGGACCCGGACCGGGTCGCCGCCGCGTGCCGCTTCCTCCCGCGGGGATCGCACGCGCCCCTCGTGGGCGTGGCGCTCGCGCTCGCGCTCTCGGGCCGCGCCTCCGAGCTCCCGCGGCTGCGGGACCTGCTCGAGACGGACACCCTCGGCTCGTTCGGGAACGAACTGCGCGTGCGGCTGGTCATGCGCGGAGACGGGGACCTGACGATCGGCGACTTCGTCGGGCGCCTCGAGGACGACGCCGTCTCCGCGGACGACCAGGCCGAGGCGGCTCGCCGCGCGCTCGACGCGGGCCTCCCGTGGCTCGCGCGCCTGCTCGCCCGGCGGGCCCTCTTCCTCTCCGGCGCGCACGACGCGGCGCGGGCGACGCTCGTCGCGGCCGACGAGGCGATCGGCTTGAAGGCGACGGCGCGGGTCGACGGCGGGCTTCCCCCCGCGGACGGCGTCGCGGACGACCCCGAGGCCGCCGAGATCGACGCGTCCCTGCGCGCGGGGCGCCTGTCCCAGCGCCTGCTCCACCGGATCGAGGCGGGCACCGACGAGGCCGCGGGGCTCGCCCCCGTCGCGATCGGCGACGGGTTCCTCGTCGTCGGGTCGACGCAGGGCATGGTGAACCTGATCGCCGCCGACACGGGGCGCGTGCTCTCGAGCGAGAGGACGGGCGTGGGGCGCCTCCCGCGCGGCCTCGCGGTGTCGGACGGGGTGGTGGCCGCCGTCACGGCGCGCGGCCAGGTCTTCTACTGGCGGGTCGGACCGCAGGGCCTGCGCCGCGACCGCGACGAACGGTCCGGGGGCGAGTCGCAGGCCGTCTCGGGTCTCGAGCCCTCGCGGGGCTTCACGGTGACGGCGTTCGCCGCGCTCGAGGGCGGGGCGCTCCTCGTCGCGGGCAGCGGTGTGGTCCTTCGGTTCGACCCCGCGACGGAGACGACCACGACGCTCTTCGAGGGCGACGCGGAGTCGGTGCGCGCGGCTCCCTGGGGTCGCGGCGCCGTGGTCGCGCACGACGCGACCTGGGACCTCCTGTCCGAGACGGGCGAGCGGACGGGCGGCGGACGTCTCGCCGAAGGCACGCGGATCACGGGCGTCGCCGGCGACGCCGCGACGGGGACCGTCTACGTCGCGACGGCCGAGTCGCTCACGGCGCTCGCGGCGAAGGACGGCGCCGTGCGCTGGGTGGAGAGCATCGAAGGGAGCGCGAACCCCGTGCTCGGACGCGGGCTCGTCGCGGTCTCGGCGGGGCTCGGGACCGCGGAGGGAGGCGACCTGCGCCGCGACCGCACGATCTCCGTGCTGCGTGCGGGGATCGACCGGCACGACCCGTTCGCCACGGAGGCACGGTTGAAGGCGGTCGAGGCGGCGGTGGCGGCGGCCGCCGCGGGGCGCCCGGCCGTCGCCCGCGCGATCCTCGACCCCGTCGCCGCCTGGCTCACGACGCCGGAGCGCTGGGCGGCCGACCAGGCGTTGCGCGAGGAGGAGTCGCGCCGCCGCGAGGGGCGCGGCGACGTCAAGCCCGAGGACGTCAAGCCCGAGGACGACAAGCCCGGCGACGACGAGCCCGCGAACGACAAGTAGTGGCGCCGAGGGGGCGCCGTCAGACCAGCTCGAGCGCCGTCTCGCCCCGCGGCAGGACCTCGCCCACGACGGCGCGCGTCGCCACGCCGCGACGTTTCAGCCCCTCGAGCAGACGCTCCAGCCGCGCGGCGGGAATGGCGATGAGCAGGCCGCCGCTCGTCTGCGGGTCGGCGAAGACCATCCGGTCCTCCTCGGTCACGTCGGGCCCGTAGCGCACGCGCGTCTCGCCCCACGCGGTGTTGCGCTTCAAGCCCCCGCACACGTTCTTCTTGTGCATGTGCCGTTCGAGGCCGGGGATCCGCGGGAGGTCGCGCGCGCGGATGCGCATCGAGAGGCCCGCGCCGTCCGCCATCCCGCACGCGTGCCCGAGGACGCCGTACCCCGTCACGTCGGTGCAGGCGGTCGCGCCCGCCTCCACCATCGCCTCGCCCGCGGCGCGGTTGAGCGTGGCCATGATCTCCATCACGGCGAGCGCCTCCTCGTCCGCGACGTCCTCGCGCTTGATCGCCATCGCGAGGAACCCCGAGCCGAGCGGCTTCGTCAGCACGAGCACGTCCCCGACCCGCGCCCCGGCGTTCGTCACGATGCGGTCGGGATGGATCGTCCCCGTGACGGCGAGCCCGAACTTCAACCCCGTGTCGGTGATCGTGTGCCCGCCCACGAGCACCGCTCCGCCCTCGGTGATGCGCTCGATCGCGCCGTTCAGGATCTCGCCCGGCACCCACGGCGGCAGGCCCTCGGGGACGGCCATCACGTCGGTGCACGAGTGGGGCGTCCCCCCCATCGCCCACACGTCCGAGAGGCTGTTCGCCGCCGTGATCCGCCCGAACCACGCCGGGTCGTCGACCATGGGCGGGAAGAAGTCCACGGTCTGGACGAGGGCGACGTCCTTCGACAATGCGACCACGCCCGCGTCGTCCGACGTGGCGGTACCTACGAGCACCCGGGGATCGTTCGGCAGCCGGACCGGCGCCAGGAGAGTGGTGAGGCTCCCCCTGTCCACCTTGGCGGCTCAACCACCCGCCTGGGCGAAGAGCGTGAGGCGGACTCGCTTGGGATCTTGGGGCATGGCGCAAGGAGTCTACGAAGGCGGCGGCGGAAGTCGGGCCCTCGCGTGGGCGGTGGCGGGCCACGAAGCGAGGCGCCCCCGCCCGGATAGGATCGCCGCCCATGCGTCGGCCCCTCGCGATCACGGCCGCCCTGCTCGCCGCCGCGTCCGCGGCGCACGCGCTGGAGGTGGGCCTCCACAAGTACGCGCCGCGGGGCCGCATCCGGGCGGCCCGCACCGCGGACACGGACGGGGACGGCCGGAAGGACCTCGTGCTGCTCGTCGAGAACCCGCCCGGGGACGGTCCGGCGACGACGGACCTCGTCGTCCTGCGCGCGCCGAAGGAGCCCGACGCGAAGGCGTGGTTCCGCGCGGCCGACGAGATCCGCATCCCCTGCGACGGGCCGGCCGCCGGCGTGCGGGCGCGCGCCGGAGCGATCGCCGTGGGCCGCTTCGGCCCGAAGGGCGCGACGCGCCTGCGGTTCCTCGGACCCGACGGCGCGTGGGACGTCGACCCGATGGCGCCCTCCGCCGAGCCCGCGCCCGCGGGGGGCCCGACCCTCTTCGCGCGCTCGCCCGGCGTCGGGCCCGTGTTCTGGGACGGGGTCGCGGACCTCGACGGCGACGGGCGCGACGAGAGCTGGTGGCCCAGCGCGTCGGGCCGCCTCGAGGTGCCGGGGCTCTCGCTGTCGGTCAACGACGAGGCGGGCGGCACGTCCACGG
>DATLLK010000014.1:0-3791 GCA_035537895.1 Planctomycetota bacterium | reverse complement strand
GATGGAGGCCGCCAGTCCGTCGGCAGCCCGGCAAAGTGCGGAGATCCCCCCCGTCCATCGGTCGCGTACGGTCACGACGGGGTCGCGTCCGCGAAATTCACGGATCGCGTCGAATCGCCTCAATTCGCACGCCTACGGGCGAAGAGGAGTGGAGCCCCGGGTGAGATTTGAACTCACGACCCCCGCTTTACGAAAGCGGTGCTCTACCGCTGAGCTACCAGGGCGATCCCGACGACGGGGCAGGACGCTAGCACGGACGACGGGACCGCCCAAGGAGCGGCCGGACTCGGGAGGGGGATCGTGACCTCGGACGCCCACGCATGGGTACGTCGCAACCGGCGACGTCCCAACGGGTTGACGCCGGATGGACCGAGGGGATGGGCGCGCATGTGCGGGCGTGACGCCCCCTGCGAGCGCGTCGCTCGACAGGATCGGCGAAATCGCCGGTGCTCGGGCGGGCGGCGGCGCCCGCGCGACGTCACTTGAGGACGAACGTCACCTTCATCTTCACGCGGTACTCGGTGACCTTGCCCTTGCTGACGCCGACCTCCATGTCCTGGACCCAGGCGCTCTGGATGCCCTGAACGGTGTCGGAGGCGCGCGCGACGCCCTTGGCGATCGCGTCGTCGAACGACTTCTTGCTGATGCTGCTGATCTCGATGACTTTCGCGACCGACATCGATCCTCCTTCGCGCCCTCGGCGCGCCATGGTCCGGCGCGACGGCGAGAGGCCGTGCGCGAAGTGCCCTTGAGCCGGTCAGGATAGGCCCCCGGACGGGGCACGACGGGCCGCGAGACTGGAATTGTGCGTTCGGCGGCCGCGCACAGGACGGAGGTCGGCCCCTCGCTCCCCCGGCGGGAGGTCGGGCACCGGCCCGGAGGGCGGGCGCGGTACGATGCCGGGTGGAGTACGCGTTTGAACGGCCCCGGGCCCCGAACGGAAAGCACCGCGGAGGCACGCGCCCTGACCCGGCCGATCCGGTGCCCGAGGTGTGCCGCCCCGATCGAGGGCGACTACAAGTTCTGCCCGGCGTGCGCGTTGCGCCTGCGCCCGGCGACGGGGGAGGAGCTCGCCCTCCCGACCGCGCCGCGGACGCCCTGGCGGACGGGGTTCCTCGCGGCCACGGCGGTCGCGGCCCTCCTCGCATGCGTCCTGCTCGGGGTGCTGCTCTTCCATCCGTCGCTCTTCGAGCGCCCGGCGCCGGACCCGACGGGCACGCCGCCGCTGCGCGAGTTCGCCTCGCTCGCCGAGCCGGTCCTGACCGTCGCCGACATGCTGCGCGACCTGATCGAGTTGCCGCCGGGCGACGCCTACGAAGTCCCCCTCGCGGCCGTCCCCGGGCTCGACAACCTCATGCCGTCGGGCGCGGAGACGTTTCGCGAGCACTGGGACGCCCGGCTGCGGGCCAGCTACCCCGGGCGCGAGCCGCGGTTGATCGCGTTCCTCGGCTACCCGATGCGCGTGCTCAAGTACGAGGTGACGCGCGGGCAGTACGCCGAGTTCGTCCGCGACGTCGCCGACGACCGCACGCGCATGCCGAGCGTGTGGCTCGAGTCCGACGAGGTCGAGCACGCGGAGGACGTCAACCTGTTCCGCCACGTGCCCGACGCCTGGGAGGTGCAGGACGTGGACGGCCTGCCGCGCTCCTGGAACGTCGCGCTCAGCGACCTCAACCTGCCCGTGACGCAGGTCTCCTACGTGGACGCGCTCGGCTTCTGCGAATGGGCGTCGGCCCGCCTGGGGATGGAGATCCGCATCCCGTTCGCCATGGAGTGGGTCCGCGCGGCCCGCGGCGGGCGACTCGAGTACGTCTGGCCGTGGGGCGACCGGCAGCTGATCTACGCGTGCAACAACTCGGCGTCGTGGGGCCGCCCCCAGTACGTCCACTACGTCTACTCCGAGCCGATGCCGCAGGGTGGCCTCTCGCCCGAGGGGCTCTACGCGATGGCGGGCAACGTCCACGAGTACGCGCTCGAGCACGACCTGAAGATCATCGAGCGGGTGATGGGCGAGCCGCCGCGCGTCTCCTGGGAGCAGTCCGAACGGACGTCCAACCGGATCTGGGCCTACGGCGGGTCCTTCCGCCGAGGCATCGACAACTGCACCGTCGACTCGCGCGAGCCCTACGTCAAGACGGACGCCTCGCACGACGACGTGGGGTTCCGGGTGGTGGTGCGGCTCCAGCCGCGGTGAGGTCGAGGGCGCGCGACGTTGCGCGCCCGGGCAACGACGGTCGTGCCCGTGGACCGTCCTTGAGACGTGTCCGCCGCCGCGGCCCTAGCCGCGCGAGGGGGAGAACTCCCGCGACCGCATGCGCACGCCGCCGGGCGTCTCGGTCAGGACCGTTCCCTGCCGGACGTCCGCGGGGCGGCGGGCGAGGATCCGCCGCAGCTTCTTGTCCCAGACGACCTTGACGCACTCGGACATGTAGGCGCAGTTCTGCGTGCGGCAGACGTAGGTCTCGGAGCCGAAGCAGTCCTTCTTTTTCGCCATGGTCGTCCGTTGTGGGCCACCCATCGTAGGGCTGAGGGCAAACTCCCACAAGGGGGTCTGTTCCCTCCCCGTACCCCATCGGCCCGATCCACCCGGGCGTGAAGGCCTACGGGAGTTCGCCACAACGCGCGCCTGACGAACAGCCCCCTACCGGCCGGGGGGGTTGCGGCACGGGACCGGGGACCCGGCGCGCGGTACGCTCGGCCCCCCATGACCGCGGAACCGCCCTCCCCTCGCGTCGGCCTGGACATCGTCGACGTGCCCCGGTTTCGTCGCGCGCTCGAGCGCCACGGGGACGGCCTGCGCCGCCGCGTGTTCACGGACGCCGAGTGGGCCTACGCCGCCACGCGCGGCGCCGACCGGGACGCCGTCCTCGCGGTGCGCTTCGCCGCGAAGGAGGCCGTGCTGAAGGCGCTCGGCACCGGCTGGGGCCGCGGGGCCGCGTGGCGCGACGTCGAGGTCGCGGGCGGCGGACGCTCGGCGCCGCGGCTCCGCCTCTCGGGGCGCTCCGCGGAGATCGCCCGCCGTCTCGGCGCGCGCGTCGAGGTGAGCCTCTCGCACGCGGGCGACGTGGCGGGCGCGGTCGCGCTCCTCGTCCCGATCGGCGAGGCCTAGAAACAGCGCGGCCCCGCGGACGTCGAGGTCCGCGGGGCCGCGCGAGCGATCGGATCGCGTGGATCTTCTGCTACGGACGGCTACTCGCCCTTGGTGCCGACGTCGAGGCGGTGGTCCTCGAAGGCCTGGAGCGCCGCGGGGGGCGGCAGGTTCGCCACCATGCCGAGCGCATGCATCGCCGCCTCGCCGACCACGTTGGCTTCCTTCGCGGCCGCGACGAGGACTTCCACCTCGTCGCCCGTCGCAGGAACGCTGGCGAGGACCTGACCGAGCGCCGTCGTCGCAGCGACCCGCAGGGCCTCGGGCGCGTCGGCGGTCTTGACGACCGTCGCGAGCGCGGCGCCGCCGCCCGCGCGCAGGTTGCCCAGCGCACGGATCGCGGAGAGACGCACCGGCTCCGCGTCGCCCTCGGTCACGTTCGTCGCGAGCGGCTCGATCGCGACCTTGAAGTCCCACGCCGTGCAGGCGCGGTTCGCGGCGGCGAACGCGTCGCCGGCCCGCGCCGCGAGGGCGAGGGCGGCCTCGCGCTCGGCGTTCATGTCGCCCTTCTCGATCGCGGCCTGCACGACGGGCATGTAGGCCGTCGCGACGAGCGGCTCCTCGACGAAGCCGGCGATCTTGTCGCCGTACTTCGCCGTGAGGAAGTCCTTCTTTGCGGCGAGCTGGTCGGGGTTCTCGCCGC
>DATLLK010000013.1:0-6987 GCA_035537895.1 Planctomycetota bacterium | reverse complement strand
AGCAACACCGGCGCGTCCTTCGCGATCCCGATCCACCTCATCAAGCGCTACTTCGACGACCTGCTCTCCGACAAGATCTCGGCGGCCGCGGGCTACCTCGGCCTCGACCTCGAGGACGATCGCGACGGCAGCGGGAAGCCGACGGGCGTCAAGGTGCTGGGCGTGCGCAGCGACTCGCCGGTCCGGAAGGCCGACGCGAAGACGAACCCGCCCGCGAAGGACGACGTCATCACGCAGATCTCCTTCGGCACCTCCGTGACGATGAAGCCGTTCTCCGTCTTCTCGAGCTCGGACCTGACGAACGCCCTCGCCCTCTATCCCGCGGGGACGAAGGTCCGGATCGCGTACACGCGGGGCCGGCAGAAGCTCTCGTGGACCGGCGACCTCGGCTCCGCGCCCAAGGCCGAGCCGCCTCCGCCCCGCGGTGGAGGGCGCAAGTGACGCGCGCGCGCTGGAGCCTCCTCGCGACGCTCCTGTGCGCCGCCGCGACCTTGACGCCCGCGACCGCGTCGGGCGACGGCGCCGCCACGCTCGTCGAGAAGGAGTTCGCCGCGGCGATCCGAACGGTGACTCCCGCGACGGTGTTCATCGTCGCCAAGCCGTCGCTTGGCCCCTCCCCCGGCTCGTCGGGCGTGATCGTCACGCGCAACGGCTACGTGCTGTCCGACAAGGACGCCGGGGCGTACTACCGCCAGAGGACGGGCGCCGACGGCAAGCCCATCACCGGGCGCGGCGGCCGGCCCGACATGGAGGTCGTGCACGCCGACGACGTCGAGGTCCGCTTCCCCGACTTGAAGCGCGGCACGTACGAGGTGTTCCCGGCCAAGGTCGTGCGGCGCGTGCCGGACCTCGACTCGACGCTCCTGAAGATCGTCGCGCCGCCCGGCAAGACCTTCCCCGCGGTCGTGCCGAGCGACAGCGACCACCTCGACGTCGGTCACTTCGCCTTCGCGATGGGCATGACGTTCCCGAACCCGACCGCGACGGGCGGGGCCGCCTCGCTCACGGGCGGCGTGATCTCCGCCCTGATCCCGCAGCCGCCGGGCAGCGAGGGCGGCCGGTGGGCGGACGTCTACACGTCCGCGGCGGTCAACCCGGGCGTCAACGGCGGCCCTCTCGTGGACGTCGAGGGCCGCCTCGTCGCGATCATCTCGACCTGGGGCCGCCTCGAGGACGCCAACCCGTTCCAGTTCCTCGGGCAGGCGTACCCGATCAACCGGCTGCGCCACGCCTACCGTGACGTGCCCGACGCCGCGGCCATCTTCCCGGACACGAAGGCGAAGGGTCCGAAGTCGAGGCAGGCCGACCTGCTCGAGGTCGCCTTCTCCGCGCTCGCGTCGAGGACCTACCCGTCCGTCGTCAGCATCGAGTCGAAGACGCCGCCGCGCTACGCGATGCGCGCGCCCACGGGCAACGGGCGCGTCGCCAACCTCGACCGCTACCGCGGGCCGTTCAGCGGCGTCGTCGCCTCCGAGGACGGCTGGATCGTCACGAGCCTCTACAACCTCGCGGACGTGATCCCGCTCGCCTTCCTCGGCGCGCGAGGCCTGTCGAACCGCATCGAGGACACGCTCGGCACCTGGAAGGACCTGACGGTCCACTTCCCGAACGGACCGAGCGCCCCCGCGCGCATCGTCGCCCACGACCAGCGTCTGGGCGTGGTCCTGCTGAAGGCGGACCTGCCCGAGGGATTCCGCGCGCCGCCGCTGCGGCCGGCGCCCGCCGACGCGTTCCGGCAGGGGCACCTGCTCCTGACGGTCGCCAACCCGTTCGGCTCGAACCGCGTGCCCTCGCCCTTCGTGACGGTGGGCATCCTGTCGCGCACGCACCCCGACGTGTCGGAGGACGCGTGGCAGGGCGCCTTCCAGACGGACGCCGGCGCGACCGACGGGACGTGCGGAGGCGCGATCGTCGACCTCCATGGCCGCCTCCTCGGTGTGTCCACGATCTGGAACCCGCCCCAGCACGGGCGCAACTCGGGCATCGGGTTCGGGATCCCGTGGACGCGCATCGCGGACGAGCTCCCCCGGCTGAAGGGGGGGACCTCCCGTCGCGTCGACGGCTACATGGGCATCCAGTCGATGCAGGATCCCGGCGGCCCCGTGAAGATCCAGCTCGTCACGGAAGGCGGGCCCGCGGCGCTCGCCGGCGTCAAGCCCGGCGACATCGTCGTGTCGATCGCCGGCGTCACGATCGGCGACCTGCGGCAGATCCCGCGCGTCCTCCGCCGGCGCGGGTCGGGCGAGCTCGTGCGCTTGACGGTGCGCCGCGGCACGACGACCCTCGACTTCGACATCACGCTCGGCAAGCGGCCCGAGGATCCGGAGCCCGCCGGGCGACGGGGCTCGCGCCCCACCACGACCCCGGGCACTCCAGATCCCGGGATGGATGGGCCCGGGATGGACGAGCCGGGCACCGACGACGAGCCCGGCACCGATGAGCCCGGCATGGACGAACCGGGCATGGACGAGCCGGGCATGGACGAGCCCGGGATGAACGAGCCGGGAATGGGCGAGCAGGGCCCCTAGGGGTCCGCCGACCCCGCGACGTCGTCGGGGTCGACGCGCACGCAGGCCGACCGCACCGCGTCGCGCGGCGCTACAGCCTCACCTCGAGGTTCACCCGGTCGTCGATGTGGATCGTGTCCACGAACCGGATCGACGGGCGCTCCTCGTACGTCATGACGACCGAGTGCGTGCGGGCGCCGTTGCCGAAGAAGTCGACCCCGCGCAGGAGGTCGCCGTCCGTCACGCCGGTCGCCGCGAAGACGAGGCGCTCTCCGGGCGCGAGGTCTTCCGCCGTCCACAGGCGGTCGAAGGCCTTGACGCCCATCCGCTCCGCGCGCTCCCGGTCGCCCTTGCCGTGCTCGACGAGGCGCCCCTGCATGAAGCCGCCGAGGCACCGCACCGCGACCGCGGAGAGCACGCCCTCCGGGGCGCCGCCGGTCCCCATGACGGCGTGCACGCCGGTGCCGGTGACGCAGGCCCCGATCGCGGGCGCGAGGTCGCCGTCGGAGATGAGCCGGATGCGCGCGCCCGCCGCGCGGATGTCCCCGACCAGCGTCTCGTGTCGCGGCCGGTCGAGCACGACCACGACGAGGTCCTCGACGCCGCGCTGCAGCGCGTCCGCGATCGCCCGCAGGTTGTCCGCGACCGGTGCGTCGAGGTGGACGCGGCCCCGGCAGCGCGGGCCGACCACGATCTTGTTCATGTAGCAGTCGGGCGCGTGCAGGAGGCCGCCCTCGGGCGAGGCGGCGAGCACGCAGATCGAGGAGGGCCCGCCCGTCGCGCAGAGGTTGGTCCCCTCGAGCGGGTCCACCGCGATGTCGACGCGGGGGTGGCCCGGGGCCCGGAGCCCGACCTCCTCGTCGATCCAGAGCATCGGGGCCTCGTCGCGCTCGCCCTCGCCGATCACGATGCGCCCGCGCATGGGGACGGCGTCCATCGCGAGGCGCATGGCCTCGACGGCCAGCCGATCGCAGTGCTTGCGGTCGCCGCGGCCCATCGATCGGGAGCAGGCGACCGCGGCGGCCTCGACGACGGGGAGCAGGTGGTGGGCGAGGTCGGTCGGCATGGCGGGATGGTATCGGCCCCGCTCTCGCCCCGCACGCCCGCGTCTAGCCGGGCCGCTCGCGCCAGGAGCGCCGCGTCGGCGCGGGCGGCGGCGCCTCGCCGAGCAGCGCGAGGACGCTGGCCGCGTCGGGCGGCCGCCGGACCGGGTCGGGCTCCAGCAGCCTCGCGACGATCGCGTCGTCGGGATCGGTCGAGGCCGCCGCGGGGCGCGCGGGGCCCGCGCCGCCCGCGCGAAGGAACGACCACAGGGCGCCCACCGCGTGGACGCACAGCGAGCGGCCCGTGATCGGCGCCGTGGAGCCGGCGGCGAGCTCGGGGGCCGCGAAGGGCCCGAGCGCCGCCACGCGGCCGCGCAGGCGCGACGCCTCGTCCTCGGCGCGCACGTCGCGGAAAGTCAGGAGGCGCCAGCCCTCGCCCACGCGAACGATCCGCGACGGGACCGGCGCGGCGTGGAACTGGCGGCGGCTCGCGAGCGCGAGGAAGGCCCGCGCGACGCTCGCGGCGAACCCTCGCGCGAGGTCGGAGGGCCACGCGGCACGGGCGACGTCGCCCTCGAGCGTCTCCCCGTCGATCGCCTCGGTCACCATCCACGGCACCGGCGCCGCGGCGTCGTGCCGGAGCGTGCGCAGGAGGAGCGGGTCGTCGAGGGTGGCGACGCGCCGGACCTCCTCGGCGAACAGCAGGCGCGCGCCGTCGTCGCCCTCGTGCTTGCCGTGCAGGCGGCGCACGCCCACCCTCGCGCCCGTCGCGACGTCCACGCCGACGGCGAACGTGCCGACCGCGTCCTCGCGCAGCACGTCGAGGAGCCGGACGCCGGGGACGGGCTCCGCGGGCACGACGGAACGACCTCCGGGACAAGTCTAGCGCGGTGCGTCCGCGGCGACGGCCCCGGGACGGCGGTGTTTGTGTGCGGCACGGCGATGGCGACGGTGCGACCATGCTCGGGAGGCCGCGTCCCGGCGCGGCCCGCGAGGGCGGGGCCGCGAGCCGCGGCTCCTCCCCCGCGGGCAGCGTGCGGCGAGCGGGCCTCTGCCGTGAGGAACGCCGATGACGCAGACCTCGAAGGACGACCGGGCCTCGACCGCGGGGGCGGCCGCGCCGCAGGGCGTGCCGGAGCCGCCGCCCTCGGCCCTGCTCGAGCGCCAGGCCCTCGACTACCACGAGTTCCCGCGGCCGGGGAAGACCGAGGTCGTCTCGACGAAGCCGGTCGCGACCGCGCGCGAGCTCTCGCTCGCCTACACGCCCGGCGTCGCGGTCCCCTGCCTGCGCATCGAGAAGGACCCCCGGCTCGCGTACTCGTACACGAACAAGGGGAACCTCGTCGCCGTGATCACGAACGGGACGGCGATCCTCGGGCTCGGCAACATCGGGGCCCTCGCGGGCAAGCCCGTCATGGAGGGCAAGGGCGTCCTCTTCAAGAAGTTCGCGGGCATCGACGTGTTCGACATCGAGGTGGGCACGACGGACATCGAGGAGTTCATCGCCACCGTCCGCAACATCGCGTCGACCTTCGGCGGGATCAACCTCGAGGACGTCAAGGCCCCGGAGTGCTTCGAGATCGAGCGTCGGCTGATCGAGATGCTCGACATCCCGGTCTTCCACGACGACCAGCACGGGACGGCCATCATCAGCGGGGCCGCGCTCCTGAACGCGTGCGAGGTCGCGCGCAAGGCGATCGGCGACCTCAAGATCGTCATCTCGGGCGCCGGCGCGGCCGGGATCTCGTGCGCGGAGATGTTCGCCAAGCTGGGCGCGGACCGCGCGAAGATGGTCTTCGTCGACAGCAAGGGCGTCGTCTGGAAGGGCCGCAAGGAGGGGATGAACCCCGAGAAGGAGCGGATCGCGGTCGAGACGCGGTGCCGCACGCTCGCCGACGCGATGCGCGGCGCCGACATGTTCCTCGGGGTGTCGGGCCCCAACATCGTGTCGCAGGACATGGTCCGCTCGATGGCCACGCGGCCCATCGTCTTCGCGCTGGCCAACCCCGACCCGGAGATCCCGTACCCCCTGGCCGTCGAGGCCCGCGACGACGTGATCATGGCGACGGGCCGGTCGGACTACCCGAACCAGGTGAACAACGCGCTCTGCTTCCCGTTCATGTTCCGCGGGGCCCTCGACGTGCGGTCCCGGCGCATCAGCGAGGGCATGAAGGTCGCGGCGGCGCGCGCGCTCGCCGACCTCGCGAGGGAGGACGTGCCCGAGAGCGTCTGCGACGCGTACGGCGGGGAGCGCCTCGCCTTCGGGCCGACCTACCTGATCCCCAAGCCCTTCGACCCCCGCGTGCTCCTCTGGGTGGCGCCGGCCGTCGCGGAGACCGCGGTGGCCGAGGGATGGGCGCAGCTCACCGGCTACGACCGGGACGCCTACCTGCGCCGCCTCGAGCGCCTGCTCGGCGGCGCGCGCGAGGTGATGCACACGGTGACCGAGCGCGCGCGCCGGGCGAAGGCGCGGATCGGCCTCCCCGAGGCCGACGAGGAGCGCACGATCAAGGCCGCCCTCCAGATGATCGAGGAGGAGGTCGCCGTGCCGGTGCTCGTGGGCGAGCGCGAGAAGATCCTCCAGACGGCGAGGACGGCGGGCCTCGAGGTCGACGGCATCGAGATCGTGGACCCGAGCGCGGACCCTCGGCGGGAGGACCTCTCGAAGCGCCTCTTCGCGCTCCGCCAGCGCCGTGGCGTCGGGCCGCGCGAGGCGCGCCACCGCACGGGGCGCAGCCGCACGTTCGCCCTGACCCTCCTCGAGCAGGGGCTCCTCGACGGCGTCGTGACGGGGGTCAACCGGAGCTTCCCCGAGGGCGTGCGCGAGGCGCTCGAGATCGTGGGGCTCGCGCCCGGCGTCCGGCGCGCGGCCGCGCTGCACATCATGGCGCTGCGCCAGCGGACCCTGTTCTTCGCCGACACGTCCGTCAACATCGACCCGACCGCCGAGGACCTCGCGTGGATCGCGGTCGCCGCGGCCGACGTCGCGGCCCGCTTCGAGGTGACGCCCAAGGTCGCCATGCTCTCCTTCAGCAACTTCGGGAGCGTGCGCCATCCCGCGGCGCAGAAGGTCGAGGAGGCCGTGCGGCTCGTCCGCTCGCGCCGTCCCGACCTCGTCATCGACGGCGAGATGCACGCGGACGTGGCGCTCGAGCCGACGATCGGGCGCACGATGTTCCCGCAGAGCCTGATCGACGGGGACGCCAACATCCTCGTCTTCCCGGACCTCGCGAGCGGCAACATCGGCTACAAGCTGGTCGAGCACCTCGAGGGCGCCCAGGCGATCGGCCCGATCCTGCTCGGGATGAACCGGCCCGTCGCCGTCTGCTACCAGGCGAGCGGCGTCCAGAACCTCGTGCACCTCGCCGCCTGGCTCTCGGCGTCCGCCGTCAACCGCTGACGCGCCTTCCGCCGCGCGGCGCCGGTCCGGGACCCTC
>DATLLK010000012.1:0-4277 GCA_035537895.1 Planctomycetota bacterium | reverse complement strand
GCGTCGCTCCGTCCCACGCGAAGATCACCGGGCACGACGCGATCTTGCGATTGACCTCGACGATCTCGTGGACCTTCCCCGCCGCCACCTCGTGCTCGCTCTGGAGGACGCCGTCCGGCCAGCGCACCCGCACGAAGTCGGCTCGGGCGCGGCCACCGAGGCCCACGTGGACGACGTCGCTCGCCTGCCCGGGGAAGCCCGAGCCCGCGGCGACGACGCGGCGCGCGAGGAGGTCGCCCGCCTTGACCTCCACGTCGGCGCCGAGCCCGCGGAAGTTGGACCAGGTGCGGCCCTCGACCCGATCGGGCACGCCGCGCAGGCGGAGCCGCAGCGACCCTCGCGTGCGGGAGGTCTCGTTGCGCAGGAACGTCGGCGGCTCGCCGCGCGCGGCGAGCACGACGTCGAGGTCCCCGTCGCCGTCCGCGTCGAGGATCCCGATCGCCCCGCGGTCCGCATCGGGCAGAAGGAGAGGTTCCACGGCGAACCCGCCGCGCGGCAGCCCGCGCAGCACCGTCACGCGGGGACCCACGGCGAGGATGTCGGCGAGACCGTCGTCGTCGAGGTCCGCCACCGCGGCGCGGGCCGCCGCGTCGGGAACGAGGGCTCGAGCGCGTAGTGGCCGCGCCCGTCGCCGCGCGCGAGCGCGAGGGACCCATCGGGCCCGACGAGGACCACGTCGAGCTCGCCGTCGCCGTCCGCGTCGGCCACCGTCCCCGAGACGGCGGCCGGCAGGGTCGCGAGCGCGGGCGAGGGAGCGAAGGGATCGACGCGGCCGTTGCGCAGCACGCGCGCGGGGCCGTCGCCGAACAGGACGACGTCGAGGATCCCGTCCCCGTCCGCGTCCGCGGCGCAGAGCGTGGTCGCGCCCTTCGCGGCGAGGCCCCGCTCTCCGGCGACGTCGTCGAAGCTCCCGTCCCGCCGGTTGCGCAGGAACCTCGCCGTCGGGCCCGCCGCGAGGAGGTCCACGTCGCCGTCGTGATCGAGGTCCGTGGCGCACAGCGCGGTGAACGGACCCCGGTCGGCGGTCCTGAGCCGGTCCGCGGGGACCTCGGCGAAGCGGCCCTCGCCCAGCCCACGCCACGCGCGGATCCCATCGCCGGCGACCACGAGGTCGAGGCGCCCGTCGTCGTCGAGATCGGCGAACAGCGCCGCCCGCGCCGCCGGGGCGCCCTCGAGCCCGGATCCCGCGGTGGCGTCGGCGAACCGCCCGCCGTCGTTTCGGTGGAGGCGTCCCGGGGTCGTCGGTCCCGCGATCCACAGGTCGTCGTCCCCGTCGCCGTCCGCGTCGCCGCACGCGAGCGCCGGCGTTCCGCCGTCGGGCGCGTCGAGGAAGGCCGTCCCTCGCGCGAAGCCGAGCCCGGCGCCCGCGGGCGGCGCGAGGTCGAGGATCGCGCGGCCGTACTTGCCGGCCTCGCCGTACTCCTTGTCGCCGCGGCGTCGGTGCTTTACGAGAGCCGGCGAGCCGAACCCCTTCGCCTCCTCGAGGTCGTGCGCTCGCCGCAGCAGGAGGCTCGCCTCCTCGGTGTCGCCGTGCCCGAGGCGCGAGAGGACGCCGTAGAGCCCCGTCATCGCCGTCGTGTCGTCGGGGGCGAGCGCGAGCGCGCGCCTCAGGTACGCCTCCGCGGCGGGCAGGTCCTCCTCGGTCCGCTCCAGCTCGAACGCCCCGAGCCAGTAGTAGACGGACGCTTCCTCCGGATCGATCTCCAGCAGGCGTCGCAGGTAGGGGAGCCCTTCCTCGATCTGCCCCTGGAACCGGCGGACGAGCGCCGCCCCGAGCAGCGCGTGCGGATGGCCCGGGTCCTCGCGCAGCACCGTGTCGTACTGCCGCGTCGCCTCGGCGAGGAGGTCTGTGCGGCGCGAGGCCGCGAGCGCGAGCGCATAGTTCACGCGCGCATCGCGCCAGTCGGGGGCGTTCTCGACGACGCGGCCGAGGAGGTCGACCGCCGCGAGCGTGTCCGCCTCCGTGTAGCGCTCGAGGTGCGAGAGGCCCCGGTTCTCCAGCGACAGCAGGTCCTCGGGAGAGGGCCCGGGTGGAGCGCACGGAGATCCCCCGCACGCGGGGAGCGCCGAGACGAGCAGGCAGACGAGCAGGCGACGCACGGCGCAGGACCCCCGGCGGGAACGGGGGCTCTCGGCGCTCCCGGCCCCTTCCTGACCAACGGCCCGAGAGGGTCGGGAATGCCCGCCGCTCGCCACGGCGGAGGTCACGGAATCGAGTCGGGATCGCGGAGCCACTGCTCGAGCTCCGCGCCGACCGACGCGTCCCCCGACGCGAGGACGAACAGCCGCGAGGTCCGATCCTCGTCGTGACCTTCCGTGGAGCAGGTGGCGCACAGGACCATGCGCACCGCGTCGGCGAGTCCCGCCTCCTCGGGGGTGGAGGAGGCGGTCATGACGACGTGGTCCGCGTCGTCCTCCTCCTCGGACGCCGCATGGGCGGCGTCGATCTCGTCGCGAACGGTGTCCACCCGCGCCTCGAGGGCGTGCGCGCGCGGCCCCCAGATCTCGAACCAGCAGCACCCCTGCTCGAGCGCGGAACGCGCGAACGCCTCCACCTCGGCGTCCGCGAGGCGGCCGTCGGGATCGGCGAGGAGCAGCACGTGGCGCGGGCGCCGGCCGGGGGAGGGCGGGGGCCAGGACAACCCGTCGGTCGAGCGCAGGGACTCTCGTCCCTCGGCCACCGTCACCCACCCGGGAGGGCTCGACCGGTCCATGTCCGGAGCCTGCCACCTCCCCGGGCCCGCTACCAAGCACCGTCGAGCCCCGGGGGGCCGTACGGAACCGGGCCCCCGCGAGGCCGCCGAACCGCCGGAATCGGGCTGGCACGCCTAGCCGGACGGGGCTAGTCTCACGCGGGATGACGGTGGGACAAACGACCCTGCAAAGGGGCCCGCCGATGGAGGCGACTTCAGTCCTGTGGCGATGCCGGCCGTTAGCGGTCCGGGGGTGTGGGTCTTCCGCGCCCGAAGGACCTGCTTTCGCATGACCCGAGTGCCTGCCCGTTCCCCGGGTTGCCGTGCCCCGCACGCCGCGGGCTTCACCCTCATCGAGGTGTGCATCGCCCTCGTGATCCTCGTGATCGCGATCCTCGGGCACGTGGCGACGGTCGGCGCGGCGCATCGGACCAGCCTGGACGTGGAGGAGCGCGGGCTCGCCCTCCAGACGCTCGAGCGCTTCATCGAGCGCCTGCGGGACGACCCCGACTGGGAGACGCTGTGGCTCCGTCTCCGCGCACGGAGCGTGGAGAGCGCGGCCGACACGGCGCTCGCCAGCCTCTCGAACGACTTCGACCTCGCGACGGTCGCGGCCACGACGTACTACGCCGACTTCCAGGTGCCGAGCCAGCTCCAGAACGCCTCGTTCCTCGTGCAGGTCCCCGCCTTCGACAATGGGGGCACCTGGGAGCTGCGCGAGAACCTGAACGCGCCCCGGTACGGCCTTCCCTTCGACCTGAACGGCGACGGGTTGACGGACGCGACGCCTCGCAACGACGACTACCGCCAGATCCCCGTCGTCGTCCGCGTCCGGTGGGGCGGGGCGGGGCGGATGCCGAACGAGCTCACGCTCTCGACCTGGCTGCGGGGGGATCGATGACGCGCCGCCCGACCCGTTCCGCCGGCTTCAGCTTGATCGAGGTGATGTTCGTCACCGCGATCCTCGCCGGGATGCTCGTCCTCTTCAGCGAGACGTTCCTCCGCACGCAGGGCCTGCACGACGACTCGAGCATGCAGGCCCGGGCCGAGGAGGACGCGCGCCTGAGCCTCGCGGTGCTGGGAAAGGTCCTCCTTGGCGCGGACTTCGAGTCGCTGCAGGTCCTGCGAGCCGGCGCGCCGGCGCCGGTGCCCTACTCAGGCACCGCCTACCTGGCCTTTTTGAGGCAGTCCCCGGGCCCGTGCGACGAGATCCGGATCCGGCGGATCGCTTCCTGGACCCTCGCGGGCACCGTGCTCGGCAACGAGGAGCGGATCTTCTGGCGCGCGTCCGGTCGCGCCGTCGACGGGGTCGCGACCCCGGGCGAGATCGTGTGGTCGCACGACGGGATCGACGTCGTGCTGGCCCGCAACGTCTCGGCCCGCGAACCCCTCGTGGACGCCAACGCCGACGGCGAGCAGAGCGGTACCGAGAACTTCACGGACGTGAACGGCAACGGGCGCTGGGACCCCGGCTTCGCCGTCTCCCTCGTGGGCGGGCAGGTCCGTCTGTGGGTCACGGCCTTCGCGACCTACGACCGGCGGATCACCTTCGCCTCCTTCGACAACACATGGACCCTGCGGAAC
>DATLLK010000011.1:0-4302 GCA_035537895.1 Planctomycetota bacterium | reverse complement strand
GCGTGCGGGAGGCCGGCGCGTCGAGGGTGGCCGTCGCCGCGCCCGGCGAGGGACTCGACTCGTCCCCGCGCGGCGTCGCCCGGCCGCGGCCCCGAAGCACGCGCGGCCAGAGGCGTTCCTCGCGCGGCGCGCCGCGGTCGGGTCGCCCGGCCTTCCACGCGTCGGGGTCGGTCGCCCACGGGTCGAGCCCGGGGCCGTACGGGCCGTCCGTGTACCGCGCCGCGACCATCTCCTGCATGCAGGTCATGGCGTTGGAGAGGCCGATCACGAAGAGGATCGTCCCGCTGAAGTCGGAGCGCGACAGGCCCCACGCGGCGATCGCGACGCCGCCGAGGATCCCCACCCGGCACGCCCACAGCGTGGCCTCGTTGGGGTGGCGGCGCAGCGCGATCACGGCCCGCAGCACGCGGCCGCCGTCCATCGGGTAGAGGGGGAGCAGGTTGAAGGCGAGCAGCCACAGGTTCAGGACGAGGACGTGCTGCGAGACGTCGAGGAGGGAGTTCCCGACGCGCACCGGCGGTAGGAAGCGCCCGACGACCCACGCGAGGCCGGCCCAGACGAGGTGAACGGCGGGACCGGCGAGGCTGACGCGGATCTCCGCCTTCGGGCCCGGCACCGGGATGGTGCCGTGGGCGAGGCCGCCGAACGCCGACAGCGTGATCAGGTGGACCGGCGCCCGCTCGCGCGCCGCGGCCATGGCATGACCCAGCTCGTGGGAGAGGATCACGAGGTAGAGGATGAGCGTCGTCGCGGCGGCCCACAGGAGGGCCTCGGACAGCCCGACGCCGGACCACTGGCCCAGCTGGATCGCGGCGGCGACGAACACGATCGCGACGGTCCACCGGATGCGGACGGGGATCCCCGCGACGCGGCCCGCGGGCCACGACCAGTGGAGGGCTCTCTGCAGCCGCTCCATCCCGGGGTCGCCGGCGGGGAACATGGGTGTCGTCGCGTGCCTCCGTCCGCGATTGTAGGTACTTCCGCGGGGGGTGCGCCCGGTCCACCCCGGCCGGACCGGCCCGGCCGGCACCCGACGGGTGCCGTGACCGCGGCACGAGGTCGGGCGGTCTTGGCCTGCCGGGCCGATCCGAGCGAGCGGCCCGGGCACCGGAGGGCGACATGGCGGTACGCACCGGGACCGGTAGGCTCATCCGACCGGAGGACCGATGCCCGCGGACCCGCTGCTCGACTGGCGCTCCCACTTCCCGATCCTTTCGAACTCGACGTACCTGATCTCCAACTCGCTCGGCGCCATGCCGGCCGAGGCGGAGCAGGACCTGCTCGAGTACGCACGCACCTGGAAGACGCGCGGCGTTCGGGCGTGGGCCGAGACGTGGTGGAGCCTCGCCCGGGAGGTGGGGGACCTGATCGCCTCCCTCGTGAACGCGCCGCCCGACTCCGTCTCGATGCACCAGAACGTGACCGTGGCCGAGGCCGTCGTCATCTCGTCCATGGACTGGTCGGGGAAGCGCAACAAGGTCGTCTACACCTCGATGAACTTCCCGTCCGTGCGCTACCTCTACACGGAGCTCGCGGTCTCCCGCGGGGGCCGCGTCGTCGAGGTCGCAAGCCCCGACGGGATCGTGGTGCCGACGCAGGCCGTGCTCGACGCGATCGACGAGACGACGCTCCTCGTCCCGATCAGCCACGTGCTGTTCCAGAGCAGTTTCATCCAGGACGCGAAGGCGATCTGCGCGAAGGCGAACGCGGTCGGGGCCCACGTCGTGCTGGACGCCTACCAGAGCGTCGGCACGGTCCCCGTCGACGTGAAGGACCTCGGCTGCTCGTTCCTGCTCGGCGGGACGCTGAAGTGGCTCTGCGGCGGCCCGGGCGCCGCGTTCCTCCACGTCCGCGCGGACCTGATCGACCGGCTCGAGCCCCGGTTCACGGGGTGGATGGCCCATCCCGCGCCGTTCGCCTTCGAGCCGCCGCCGATGCGGCGCACGACGGGCGCCTACCGCTGGATGAACGGCACGCCCAACGTGCCCGCCCTCTACGCCTGCCGCGCCGGCCCGCGCATCGTCCGCGACGCGGGCGTCCAGGCGATCCGCGCGAAGAGCATGCGACAGACCCAGCGCCTCATGGAGGCGGGTCTCGAGCGCGGATGGCGCGTCGCCGCGCCGCTCGAGCCCTCCCGCCGCGGCGGGACCGTGGCGTTCGACGTGCCGCACGCCGCCAGCGTGAAGCACGAGCTCCTGCGCCGCGAGGTCATCGTGGACTACCGCCCGGGCGCCGGGATCCGCATCTCGCCGCACTTCTACACGTCGGACGACGAGTGCGACCGGGCCGTGCGCGAGATCGCCGACATCCTCGCGACGGGCGCGTGGCGCGCGCACGAGTCGGTGAAGACCGTCGTCACGTGAGCCGCCGGATCCTCGACATCTCACGCCCGGTCGCGCCGGGCGTGCCCGTCTGGCCGGGCGACACGCCGTACGCGTTCCGCCTCAACTGGACGATCGGCCCGGGCTGCCCCGTCAACGTCGGGCACATCACGATGAGCCCGCACACCGGGGCCCACGCCGACGCGCCCTTCCACTTCGACCCCGACGGCGCGGACGCCGCGTCCGTGGACCTCTCGAAGTACGTCGGACCGTGCGTCGTCGCCGTCGCGCGCCCCGGGAAGGACGGGCTCTCGCCGCCCGATCTGCCCCCCGGAACCGAGGAACTGCTGCGCGAGGCCCCGCGCCTCCTGGTTCGCACCTACGAGACGCGGCCGTCGGCCTTCGACGAGCACCTGCGCCACCTGACGCCCGCGTTCGCCGACTGGCTCGCCGAGCGCGGCGTGGTCCTCGTCGGCCTCGACTCCGACTCGATGGACGCGTTCTCGAGCAAGGAACTGCCCTGCCACCACCGGTTGACGCGCCACGGGATCGCGATCCTCGAGGGGCTCGATCTCTCGGCCGTGGCCCCCGGCGTCTACGATCTGATCGCGCTGCCGCTGCGTCTGGTCGGGGCCGACGCGAGCCCCGTGCGCGCGGTGCTCCTCGAAAGGGACGCTCGATGACCGCCGCACAGCCCGCGACGCCCGCGAACCCGACCGCTCCTCCCGCCGAGCAGACGGCGCTCCTCCAGGAGCTCGAGCGCCTCCTGCCCGTGCTGAAGGAGGCCGACCCGTCCGACGCGCGCCGCGCCGAGGCGCTCCTCGAGGCGCGCTGCCCGCGCGCGGGGCTGCGCGCGGCCCGCATCGAGGCGCTCGCGCGCGTCGGCGTGCGCGACGGGTGGCTGCTGCCGCGGTCCGCGGGCCCCAAGGTGCGCTACGGGCGGCTCGCGAAGGACCTGGGCGGCTACACGGTCGACTTCGTCCTGATGGAGGGGCCCGCCGCGGGGCACACGCACGTCAACGGCGAGGTCAACCTCGGCTTTCGCTGGTCCGGCGACCCGAAGTTCGACGGTCGCCCGACGGGCTGGGTCGTCTTCCCTCCGGGATCGCACCACGTCCCGACCGTCACGGGCGGCGAGATGCTGCTCGCCTACTTCCTGCCCGGCGGCAAGGTCGTCTGGGACCCGGCTGCGTAGTCACGCGCCTCTGCCCGGACGGGGCGGGAGCGGCGGGGGGTCGAACTCCGGCCGCCGCCACCGCACGTAGAGCCGCGGCCCGAACGTGAGCGTCGCCCACGCGAGCACGAGGCCGCAGAGCACGTCGATCAGGTAGTGGTAGCGCAGGTACATCGTGCTGAAGACGAGGGCCACGACGGGGAACCACAGGAGCAGGATCCCCGACCGCGACCGCTCGCGGTGGGCGAGCACGAGACAGACGACCGCGAGGGCCGTGTGGCCCGACGGCCAGCAGTCCTGCTTGATCCACTCCGCCTCGAAGGTGGACTTGCGCAGGGTCTCCGCGATCCAGAGGCCCTCCATCGGCTCGGAGAAGTGGGCCGGGTAGAGCCCGAGCCGGTTGATGTTCGGGCCCGTGGCGGGCAGGAGGAAGTAGCCCACGTAGGACGCGTAGAGGCAGAGCACGACGAGGAAGAGGCTGCGACCGAACCCGTCGCGATTTCCTCCGGCGTACAGGCAGGCGCCGAGCACGACCGGGATCACGTAGTACGTCGCGTAGACGAACTGGAGGATCTCGGTCAGCCACGGCGTCGCGATCCCGTCGAGCAGCACGTTCGGGTTGCGGCCGAAGAACATCCACGTGTCGATCGCGTGGAGAAGGCGCTCCTGGTGGAACGGGTTCGCGTCGGGGACGACGAACGCGAGCATGAGGAACGTCATCGGCGCGACCGCGAGCGTGAACGCGACGCGCGGCCAGGTGCCGGCCCAGCCCGCGCGGCGCGCGAGCGCCCGGGCGAGGAGGAGGGT
>DATLLK010000010.1:0-4765 GCA_035537895.1 Planctomycetota bacterium | reverse complement strand
GCGCTGAGTCGGTCCCCGCGGCCGACGAAGCGGTCGCGCGAGCCGAGGCAGTGCGTCGAGTCGTTGAAGCGGTTCTTGCCCTCGAGTCCCCGTATCGAAGCGTCATCCTCCTCCGATTCCTGGATGGACTCCCTCCCCGCGAAGTCTCTGCACGGCTGGGTCTCCCGGTGGAGACGGTCCGGACGCGGGTGAGGCGAGGTCTCGAGTGCCTGCGCATCACCCTGCGCGAGGAGAGGGACGAAGCTCGCGAGCGATCACGGGCATTCCTCCTGCTGGCCGGGGGGCAGGGTACAGGCGCGTTCGCCCAAGCCGCTGGCGCGATCGGAGGTGTGGTCGTGGCCAAGAAGGTCGCGGTGGTTGCCGTACTCCTACTGCTCTTCGCGGCTGGAGCCTGGGTCGCTGTGGACCTGGCGAGCCGCGATGGCGGTCAGGACGACGGGAAGCCCGCCCCCGCGACGGCGGCAGGGACGCCGGCACTCACGACGCCCCCCACGCTGGCCGGGCGACCTGGGACGGATGCACCTGCTTCGTCGACGCCGCCTCCCGTGACTCCCGCCGAGACCGTGGTCACCGGCATCGTCGTGGACGAGACGGGCGCGCCGGTGAAGGGGGCCGTGGTCTTCACCGCGGGGTGGCGAGGGGGGACGGTCATCGAGAAGGAGGAAGAGATCGAGTCGGTTCGGGCGGAGCCGGCCGATGAGGAGGGGCGCTTTCGTCTGCGGCTGCCGGGCATCCGGGCTGGCACGATCGGGGTGCGGGCGCGTGCGCCGGGACTCGTGCTCGTCTCCCCGGGCAACTCGGGGTACCCGCTCCAGATCGACGTCCGGCAGGAAGCGCGGATCACTCTCCACCGGGGCGTCGCGCTCCACGTCCGCGTGACGGACGCCGCGGATGGGCAGCCGCTCGCCGGCGCACGGGTCGCGGCCTACGTGGGAGCCGGGTACACCCTTCACACGTGGCCGCCTGTGGATGCAGCCGTCACGTCGGCCGAGGGCGCCGCGGACCTCGTAGCGCCGGGCGGCGACGTTCGTGTCGTCGCCGAGGCAGCGGGGCGCGCACAGCGCGAGGTCCTGGTTCGCGCCGCGCCCCCGTCCGCGGAGGCGGTCGTCGCGCTCGGCATCGGGGGCAGGGTCAAGGGCACGATCATCGACCCCGCAGGTCGTCCCGTCGCCGGGGCACGCGTCGTCATGCTCCGGGCGCCCTGCGCGCGCGCCGAAGCGACGACGGACGCGGGGGGCAGGTTCCACTTCGAGCACGTCCCTCCCGCCGGGAAGGAGCCCGAGCCCATCGTAGCGAAGCGAGTGGTCGTGCTGGCGTGCGATGCGGATGGCTACGGCCGCCAGTTCCTCTCGTGCGAGCCACCGTCGGAGGGCGGTGAGATCGAGGTCCGCTTCGCTCTCGCGGAGTTGACGACGCTGGAGGTCCACGTACGGGATGCAAGAGGGTCGCCAGTCGCCGGGCTGAGGGTCAGCTACGGGCCGGAGGAGGGTCGTGTGGCCTGGGGTTGGACGACTCTTCGAGTCGCACGCACGGCGACGACCGATGCGAACGGGGTCTTCGCCGCGACGGAACTCCCGCCGGGCCGCGTCGCGCTCCGGATCCCGTTCGACGCAGAGGAACCTCGGTACGTCGAGGTTCCTGGTTCCGGGCCGGTGGAGATCACAATGGCCGCATCGTCGGTCGCGCGTCGCGTCCGCGTGCGGACGGTGGGAGGCGCCCCCGTCGTGAAGGCGACCGTACGCGTTTGGACACCGGTCGATCCGGGCCCCTCATGGCGCGATCGGCGTGAAGGCAGGACCGACGCCGATGGGCTGACGACCGTATCGATGCCCGATGTCGGGCCCGTCACCCTGGTCGTGGACGCGCCGGGCGGGGCGATCGTGGCCGCCCCGCTGGCGGAGGGGCTGCGCCCGGACCCGATCGATGTAGGACTCGGGAACTGGCGCCTAGAGGGCCGGGTTCTCTCCCTCGACGGAACTCCGCTGCGCGTTCACCTCGCGCCCGTGCTCTGGCTCGAGTTGGCGGGGGGAGGGATCGAGGAGGTTGCGGGATGGCGAGGGGCCGTGGAGACGGACGTTGAGGGTCGGTTCGTCTTCGACCGCCTCGCGGTCGACGCGGTCGGCGTCCGGGTGGTCGGCTCCGGCCTGAGCATCCTCGAGCCGGAGCCCATCTTGCCCGGCACGCCACCCGTGACCCTTCACGCGCTCACGCCTGCCCAGGTGACCGCGCTCACAGCGTCCGCGGAGGTCGTGGACGCAGTCACCGGAGCCGCGCTTCGGGACAGCGCGAAGGTCACAGCTGTCGCAACGGTGGGTGACCAGAAGGCGACCTTGTTGTGGAGCCAGAACACGGGAGAGCACCGCGCCTACGCACCCCTTCCGCCGGGAGAGTGGACGATCCGGGCGGAAGCCGAGGGGTACGAACCCGCGGAGGTGCGCGTGACGCTCGCCGGTTCTGGCTCCTCGCCGCGCCCACGCATCGTCCTGCGCGGGAGGTGACACGGCCATCCTGTCACTGGGGCCAGCCAGCGGGTGCCCCTGTGCAGCGGGGATACGGACGGCAGGCACGATGCCGGACCTCAAGCGGGATCCGGACCCATCGACAGGTCCCGGACCCTGCTCCCGGCTCTCGGGGTGCGGGGCCTCAGGCCTCGCGCTTCGGCTCGCTCGCTACGCCCGGACGCGAGCCGCCGCGCGGTAGGTGCGGACCGGGACGGCGCGGGACCGCGGCACGCGCATGGCGTCGGCCTGGGCGAACGCGACCTTCTCCTCGTGGATCTTCTGGAAGCGGGCGCACTCCGCGCGCGACCCGACGAAGATCTGCTCCCCGGAGAGGACGACTTCGAAGTACTGCCGGCCGTTCTGGATGCACAGGAAACGAATGTCCATGGTCGTGCCTTTCCCGGGGGCCGGAGGGGCCCCGCCCGTCGCCTGGCGTTTCGGGCGACGCGCCCCCCACACCAGTGACCTATCGGATGCCGCAGCCTTCGACTTGTTCCACTTTCTTGGCAACGTGCGTGCCGAGCATCGGCCGTTTCGATCAAGGCGCGATGAAGGGCGCGCGCAGTCGCGTGGCGGACAAGGAGTTGAGCGCGAAAAGACGATCCGGTGACGTGCGGGCGGACCCGCCCCCCACCCCTTGCGTGTGGCTCCCGAGGGTCACGTCGGGTACCTCCGACGTGGACACTCGGTGACCCGAGCGACTCGCCGTGCGCACTCGCACGTATGCCGCCCCCTCGACGCGGCACGCCAATCCCGATGTCCTTCATCCGGCCGGGCCGACCGATGTCGCACCAGCCGCTGACCCACTTCTCCGTCCGCGAGAAACCCCACGCGGCAGGCTGGATGGGGTGCGGAGGGCCGATGAGGACGACGACGCGTACTTCCTGTACGCGAGGAGGAGGAAGCGGTCCGAGCGCCCCCAGCCAGCCCGCCGCGCCGCTAGAGAGTGCGGTAGGGCGTCTGTAGGGCGAGCAGGAGCAGCGCGGTCTCGGGGATCCGGTCGGACTCGGAAGCGCCTGGACGGGCCTTCACGAGACCGTCCTCGCCGAGCAGCGCCCGCAGCTGGACCGAGGCCGTCGAGGCCCACGTGCGGAACTCCTCGCCGCGGCCCGCTCGGAGGATGGCCGAGCCGACCCACGGCGCGTCCAGCTCGTCCCCTCGCCTCGCGCCCGTGACGGACCAGTCGCCGCCGCCCGGCTGGCGGGACAGGACTCCCACGCGCGCCGCGGCATCGAGCGCGAGCCGGTGCGCCTCGGCCGGCTCCGAGCCGCCCGTGGACGTCGCGACGCGGGCGGCGAGGGCGGAGATCTCCACGCTGCGGGCCCGGCTCTCGGCCGGCGTCAGACCGCCGTTCACCAGGAGGTAGTCCTCCGAGAGCGCCCATAGGGCGTAGGCGTCGCTCTCGAACGGCTCCGAAGCGCGAAGCCGGGCGATGCCGCGAGCCACGACGTCGCGGTGGTCTCCCCCACGGCTCGAGTGCCCGTCGCCGAGGAAGGCGAGCAGGACGAGCGCCGTCGTCGAAGTGCGCTCCCAGTCAGGGGCCGGCCAGAACCCGTCCGCCAACTGGCGTGCGGCCAGCGCACGCAGGCTCTGCTGGACGCGGTCGAGCGACCCCGTGGAGCCCACCTTCCGCTCGATCAGGCGTTTCATCGCGTCGTTGGACCGGACGGCCATCGCCCGCATGGCGCGCGGGGCGAAGTCGGTCGGGGCTCCGGGCACGGGGATCACCACGTCCACCTCGGGGTCGACGAGGCGCGCGCGCTCGATGGCGAGCAGATCCTCGTCGAACTCGTACGCGGGGAACATCGAGTCGGGCGGTCGGACGTCGAGGACCGCCTCGTCGTCCGTCATCGCGGTGCTGCGGTCGGGGCTCTCAACCGTCACGTAGGGTTCCGTCGAACGGGGTTCGCGCTGTTCCAGCGCGCGAAAGCCCAGGACGGCGAAGAAGGCGACGTGGAGTGCGAACGCCGCACCGAGCCCCCACGCCCAGCGCACGAGGGCGGGGCGGGCGCGCGCCGTCCGCCCGGCGCGCTCGGCGCGCTCCTCCTCGTGGCGAACCCGATCGAGCACTCGCGCCGCGATCCGGGACGACGCGGCCGCATCGAGCGCGGGATCGGCGGCCCGCGTCTCGGCCGCGAGCAGTCGCGCCAGGGCGTCGTGCTCGCGACGGGCGACCGGATCGGCCGCCAGCCGTGCGTCGAGGTCGTCGCCGTCCGTCTCGCCCCCCCCGGCACCCACCCCCCCGGCAACGCCCGGGAGAAGGC
>DATLLK010000009.1:0-8355 GCA_035537895.1 Planctomycetota bacterium | reverse complement strand
CTCGAGGCCCGTGACGAGCCGTCGCGCCACGGCCGCCGGCAGGACGCCGGTCGCGCCGAGCATCTCGGCGTGCGCGATCGAGCCGTCGATGTCCTCCCGCCAGAGCCGGATGTCGACGGGGAGGCTGCGGTTGATGCGGTCGAGCGCCGGGTGCACCCCGCCCTCGAGGCGGCCCTCGAGGAGGCCCCGCACGCCCTTCCCCGCCTTTGCGCGACGCGCCGCCATCAGGTGACCTCCCGTTGAGGAGCGCCAAGGTAGCGCTCGACGATCTCGCCGTAGGCGCGGACGGCCGCTTCGACCTGGGAGACCGCGACCCACTCGTCGGGCGCGTGGCTCGCGGCCGACGTGCCGGGCCCCATGACGACGCCCGGGACGTGTCGGACGAAGAACATGTCGGAGACCCCGCCGAACCCGCGGACGCGGCCGGTGGGGCTCGCGGCCTTCGCCGTCCGCACGATCTCCGCGTCGGCCGGCGTCACCACCGGCTCGAATCGCTGGCTGCGGACCTCGACGCGACCCTCGACGCTCTTCGACAGCGCCTCGACCATGCGCTCGTTGCCCCAGGCGGGGGTCGTGCGGCCGTCCAGCGTGATCGTCGCGGCGCCGGGCAGCACGTTCGGCTTCGTACCGCCGGCGATCATCGTCGGGACGAGGGTCGCGCGGCCGAGCAGGGGGTGCTCGTCCGGCATGCCGATGCGCAGGATCGCGAGCACGTCGCGGGCCGCGGGCTCGAGCGCGTTGACGCCCTCCCACGGACGCGAGGCGTGGCACGAGCGACCCGTCTCGTGGACGAGCGCGCGCAGGAGGCCCCGCTGGCCGGGGCAGACGTCGAGCTCGGTGGGCTCGCCCACGACGCACGCCGAGAAGGCGGGAAGGACGGGCGCGAGGACCTCGAGCCCCTGCCCGCCCGTCTCCTCGTCGCAGACGAAGGCCGCCACGAGCCGGCCCGTCAGGCGGGAGGGGTCCGCGCGGGCGACGGCCGCCGCCATCGCCGCGACCGACGACTTCGCGTCGTTGCTCCCGCGCCCGAAGACCTTGCCGTCCTCGAGCGCCCCGTCGGTCGGGTCGGGGCGGCTCCACCCAGGACCCACCGGGACCGTGTCGTAGTGGCTGCAGAGGAGGAGGCCCCGCGCGGGGTCCGACCCCTTGCGCCCCTCGAGCACGACGACGACGTTGCGGCCCGACGGCTCGGCCGGGACGCCGCGCGCGCGCAGCCAGTCGAGGAGGGTGTCGCGGACGACCGCCTCGTCGCCCGAGACGGACGGCACGCGCACGAGCGCGCGGAGGAGGTCGACGACCGCGCTCAACTCCGCGGCCCGTTGTCCACGATCTCGGAGACGTCGTGGGGTTCCGCGATGAGCGTGCCCGACCCGCGGCTCGTGAAGAGCTCGAGGAGGAGCGCGCCCGGCTCGGTGCCCGAGAGGATGTGCCCGCGGCCGACCCCGCCCTCGACCGCGTCCACGAGGGCCTTCAGCTTCGGGAGCATGCCGCCCGACACGGACCCGTCCCGGATCGCGGACTTCGCCTCCTCCGTCGTGATGCGCGAGACGAGCGACGAAGGGTCGTCGCGGTCGCGCAGGAGGCCCGGGACGCCCGTCAGGATCACGAGCTTGCTCGCCTGGAGGTCCTTCGCCAGCGCGGAGGCCACGGTGTCCGCGTTGATGTTGAGGATGTTGCCCTGCTCGTCGCTCGCGAGCGAGGCGATCACCGGGACGTAGCGATGCTCGAGGAGGAGGCGCAGGAGCGACGTGTCGACGCGCGTGATGTCGCCGACGTGGCCGTAGTCGACGACCTGGCGCTCGCCCGTGGCGGCGTCGACGACCTCCGTCGGAGGGCGCTTGGCGGCGTGGAGGATGTCGCCGTCCACGCCGGAGAGCCCGACCGCCTGGACGCCCTGCCGGCGGAGCGCGGACAGGATGTCCGTGTTGATCTTGCCCCCGAAGACCATCTTGGCGATATCGAGCGTCGCCGCGTCCGTCACGCGCCGGCCGCCGACCATCACGGGCTCGAGCCCGAGCCGCTTCTGCATCTCCGTCGCCTGCGGACCGCCCCCGTGGACCATGACGATCCGCACGCCCACGTGGGAGAGCAGCGCGACGTCCTCGGCGAGGCTTCGCAGCGCGTCGGGGTTGGCGGCGATCTCCCCGCCCAGCTTCACCACCATCGTCGCCTTCCTGTGGTGGCGGAGGTAGGGCAGGACCTGCTTCAGCAGCACGACGTCGCTCAAGGACTCGCTCCCATCGCCCGGCAGAGCGTCGCCTTCTGCACGTGCAGACGGGCCTCGCCCTGCTCGAGCACCACGGATCGGGGTCCGTCGAGGACCTCGTCCGCGATCACCACGTTACGACGGACGGGCAGGCAGTGCATCACGATGGCGTCGTCGGTCGGGGCGAGCGAGGCCTCCGTGCACTGCCAGTCGCCGTGCGCGGCGCGGGCGTTCGCGGCGGCCGCGGGGTCGCCGTAGCCGCCCCTCGAGCCCCACGCCTTCACGTAGACGGCGCGCGCGCCCGCGAGGGCGGCGGCGCGGTCGTTCGTCACCGAGAACGACCCGCCCGACTCCTCCGCGAGGCGCTTCGCGTCGGAGAGGACACCCGCGTCGAGGTCGAAGCCCTTCGGGTGCGCGAGGACGACCTCGTGGCCCTCCCGCGCGAAGGCGAGGCAGGCGGCGTGGGGCACCGCCATCGGCAGCGCCTTCACGTGCGGCGCCCACTGCACGACGACGCGTCCCTTCCGGCCGTTCCACCGGCGCCGAAGCGTCAGCGCGTCGGCGAGGCCCTGGTGGGGGTGGTCCATCGCGCTCTCGAGGTTGAACACGGGGACCGGGCTCGCCCTCGCGACGGCGTGGAGGACGGGGTCGGTGGCGTCGATCGCCGCGTCCTTCAACCCCGCGAAGGTGCGCAGCCCGAGGCCGTCCACCATGCGCCCGAGGACCCCGATGCCCTCCTTCACGTGCTCGGCGGCCTCGCCGTCCATGACGGTCCCGGCACGGTGCTCGAGCTGCCAGAGCCCGCCGCCCACCTGCAGGTAGACGGCGTGCGCCCCGAGGTCGAAGCAGGCGACCTCGAACGACGTGCGCGTGCGGAGCGAGGAGTTGTAGAAGACCATCGCGAACCGCGCGCCCGCGATCAGCGGCTCGCGGCCCCGCGGGCCGGCGAGCGTCTCGGCGTCGCGGAGCAGTCGATCCCAGTCCTCTCGGGGGAGGCGGCGGAGGGAGAGGAACGACCGGGCCCCGATCGTCGCGCGATCCATCATCGGAGGCTCCGGCTCGACGTCAGGAGTTGAGCACCGGGGCGAGCACCGCGGCGAGCGCTTCGGTGAACTCGGCGGCCTCTGCGGACGCGAGGACGAGGGGGGGCAGCAGGCGGAGCTGCTCGGGCACCGCCTCGCAGGAGCCGGTGAGGAAGCCCCGCGCGACGAGCGCGGCGACGACCGGCTTCGCGGGGCGGTCGAGGTTCACGCCGAGCATCAGCCCGAGCCCCGCGACGTCGCGCACGCCGCGGACCTTCGACAGCGCCACGCGCCACGCGGCGCCGACCCGGTCCGCGTTGCCCGGGAGGTCCTCCTCGCGGATCACGCGGGCGTTCGCCGCGAGCGCGGCGCAGGCGAGCGGGCCGCCGCCGAAGGTGGTGCCCTGGTCGCCGAGCTTCATGCCGGCGGCCACGTCCTCGCGGACGAACACGACGCCCGCCGGGAAGCCGCCCGCCGCGCCTTTCGCGCACGTGATCAGGTCGGGGGTCACGCCGAAGTGGTCGCCGGCCCACATCCGGCCCGTGCGGCCCCATCCCGTCTGCACCTCGTCGAAGAGGAGCATCGCGCCCTTCGCGCGGCAGAGGTCGCGCAGACCCGTGAACCACGGCTTTTGCGCCACGCGGATGCCGCCCATCGACGGGATGGGCTCGAGGAGCACGGCGGCCGTGTCCGGGCCGACGGCCGCCTCGACGGCCGCGAGGTCGCCCCACGGCACGAAGTCGTGCTCCGTCGGGATCGGGTAGGCGGGGTCGCGGTACTTGCCGAGGCCGGTGGCGGCCAGCGCCCCGATGGTCCGCCCGTGGAAGCCGTCCTTCAGCGAGACGACGCGGCGTCGGCCCGTGTGCTTCCGGGCGATCTTCAAGGCCGTCTCGTTCGCCTCGGTGCCGCTGTTGCACAGGAAGGCGCGGCGCAGGCCCTGTGGCGCCAGGTCGCAGATGGCGCGGACGGCCGCCGCGCGCACGTCGTTGCTCACGACGTTGCTGTAGAAGAGGAGACGGCCGGCCTGGGCGCGGATCGCCGCGACGACGCGGGGGTGGCAGTGCCCGGGGAGCGCGACGGCGTGGCCGCCGTAGAGGTCGAGGTAGCGCTTGCCCTCGGCGTCCCACACGTGCACGCCCTCGCCGCGCACGACGGCCACGGGGAACTTCCCGTACGTCGGGACCTGCCAGCGGTCCTCCATCGCGACGATGTCGGCCGTCGTGGCCGGGAGGGCGCCGATCGCCTCCTCGAGGTCGCGTCGGGGGTCGCTCACAGGCCCGCTCCGGGGCGGAGGAGGCCCGCCGTCTCGGGCAGGCCGAACAGCAGGTTCACGTTCTGGACCGCCGTGCCCGCCATGCCCTTGCCCAGGTTGTCGGTCGCCACCGTGACGCAGGTCGCGCCGCCCTTGGACACGACGGCCACGTCGGCGAAGTTCGTGCCCGCGACCGCGCGGACCTCGGCGGAGTCGGGGACCAGCCGGACGAACGGCTCCTTCGCGTAGGCGTCCCGATACGCCGCGAGCACGGCGTCCTCGCGCCCGGCGCCCGTCTCGAGGACGGCGGTCACGTGGATGCCGCGCGAGAAGGGGCCCGAGCAGGGGACGAACGCGATGCGCGAGCCGGACGCTCCGGCGTCGGAGAGGCACTGCTCGATCTCGGGCACGTGCTGGTGCTCGAGGGGCTTGTAGGCCTTGAAGTTCGAGAAGCGCTCGGGGTGGTGCGTGCCCTTCTTCGGCTCGGCGCCCGAGCCGGAGGAGCCGGTCACCGACACGACCGCCGGTCGCGCGGGCAGGAGGCCCGCGCGGGCGAGCGGCCAGAGCGCGAGGATCGTCGCGGAGGCATGGCATCCGGGGTTCGCCACGAGGCGGCAGGCCGGGCCGCGGATCGCCGCGCGACCGCCGCACTCGGGCAGCCCGTACGCGGCCTTCTCGAGCCAGTCCGGCGCGGGGTGGGCCCATCCGTAGACGGACGGGTAGGACGCCCCGTCGCGCAGCCGGAAGTCGCCGGAGAGGTCCACGACCTTCACCTTCGGGTGCGCCGCGAGGACCGCGGGGACCTCCTTCGCCGCGACGCCGTGCGGCGCCGCGAAGAGGAGGACGTCGTTCCGTGCCGCCAGGTCCACGGCGCGGTCCGCCGTGAAGTAGAGGTCGGTCATGCCGCGCAGGTGGGGGTGCACGTCGCCGACGGAGCCCGTCTCCGTGCGGCTCGTGATCGCCGTCACCTCGACGTGGGGATGGTCCACGAGGTAGCGCAGCAGCTCCATGCCGCCGTACCCGGTGCCCCCGACGATCGCCGCCGTGACGCGCGTCACGGGCCCGTGCCGAACGCCTTCTGCTCGACCAGGTCGGCGAAGCGGTCCGGCTCCACGCGGGCGTTGGCGGCCGGGATGCCCAGGTCGCCGGTGACGTAGCGGACGCCCACGTCGTTGTCCGTGGCGGGGCCCGCGATCACGTCCACCGTGAGTCCGATGCCCTTCAGGAACTGCACGCCGCCCCAGGCGGCGACGAGGTCGTTCGCGCACAGCACGTGCGCGCGGAACAGGGCGTGGATCTCCGGGTCCTCGAGGACCGAGCGGACGCCGTAGGCCCCGATGATGCCGTCGCCCATCTCGACCACGACGACGTCGAGGTCCTCCTTCGTCTCGCCCGAGATGGCCTTCAGCAGGCCCTTCGCCACCGGCGCCACGTCGGCCACGCCGGCCGTCGACGGCAGGCCGCAGTCGACGAAGGAGAGCGTCGCCAGCGCGCCGTGGTCCTCCATGTTGAGGAGGTCCTTCTGGCAGGCGACCCCCGTCATCTTGAGGCCCGCGCAGGCGTAGCCCCGCGCCGTCAGCTTCGCGATGATCTCGCAGGCCGCGACGGTCTTGCCGGCGTTCATGCACGTTCCCGACACCACGATCAGCGGCGGGCAGTCCTGTGGCGAGATGTGGTCGGCCGTGGGGAGCGCGGCGTCGGAGAGGTTCACGCCCTTGCCGCCGCGCACGGCCATGCCGAGCACCTCGCAGCGCAGCGCGGGGCCGAAGTCGCGGTTCTCCGAGACGGCCTCGCCGACGACGCCGCCGAGGTTCAAGAGCTGGAGCGTGTCGCCGGCCCTCACCTGGACGGGCACGCGTCCCTGGAAGCCGCGGAGCGCGTCGCGACGGCCCAGCGCGCCGACGATGACGTCGCCCTTGCCCACGTGGGCCATCCGGCCCGACGTGAGCTCGAGCTGGTCGTAGACCCGCTTCTCCTCGAGCGCGCGGATCACGACGACCTGGCCCGAGCGGGCCTCGACCTTGCGGCTGATCTCCACCTCGGGATCGAGGTTCAGGCGGGAGACGACGCTCCCGAACTTGTGGGCGCGGATCTTCATCGAACGTCACGACCTCCGGTCGCGGAGGGCCGCGAGCATCGAGGGAACGCCGAAGATGCGGCTGAAGCCGGCGGCGTCCGTGCCGGACCAGGCCTTGGCTCCCTCGCCGTAGGTCGCCACGCGGCGGTCGAAGAGGGAGTGCGGGCTGCGGGTGCCGACGACGTCGTAGTTGCCCTTGTAGAGGCGCACGCGGACGTCGCCCGTCACGCGCTCGTTCACGGAGTCGAGGAAGGCCTCGAAGTCGCGCATCACCGGGTCGAAGTAGAGGCCCTCGTGGAGCATGGAGCCGTAGAAGGCCCCGACGGCGTCGCGCCAGTGCGCCTGCCACTTCGTCTGCACGAGCTTCTCGAGCTCGCGGTGGGCCTTGATCAGGACGAGAGGCCCCGGGGCCTCGAAGGCGAGCCGGCCCTTCAGGCCCAGGATCGTGTCGCCCACGTGCACGCCGCGGCCGACGCCGTGGGGCCGCGCGCGCTGGTTCAGCGCCGCGACGAGGTCGACGCCCGGCATCCGCGTCCCGTCGAGGGAGACGGGCAGGCCCTCCTCGAAGCCGATCACGACCTCCTCGGGGGTGTCGACGCCCTGCTCGGGCGCGACCGTCATCGAGTAGACCTCCTCGGGCGGCATGGCCCACGTGTCGTGGGTCTCCTTGCCGCCGATGGTCGTCCCGAAGAGCCCGACGTTCACGCTGTAGGCGGTCGTCTTCGGGGCGGTCTCGATCCCGCGCTCGGCGAGGTACGCCGTCGCCTGCTCGCGCGTCCAGTTGAGGTCGCGGACCGGCGTGTGGATCTGGAGGTCCGGGGCGAGCGCCCGGATGGCGACGTCGAACCGGACCTGGTCGTTGCCCGCCCCCGTGCTGCCGTGGGCGACGCCCTTCGCGCCCGTCTCGACGGCGGCCTGGACGGCCTGCTCGGCCTGCACGGTCCGCTCGGCGCCCACGCACATGGGGTAGACGTCGCCGCGGAGGCTGTTGCCCTTGATCAGGTAGGACACGAAGCGGTCGTAGACGGCCTCGCGAGCGTCCACCGTGCGGTGCTCGCGGACCCCGAGCGAGCGGGCGCGCGTCTCGACGCGGCTCAGCTCCTCCGGCGTGAAGCCGCCGGTGTCCACGGTGACGGTGACGATCTCCGCGCCGGTCTTCTCGCGCAGCCAGAGTGCGCAGAACGACGTGTCGAGCCCGCCGGAGAAGGCGAGGACGATCTTGTCCATCCGTTGACTGTTCTCCCTCCGCGCTCGTCGTTGCCGCGGGAGGCGCGGCAGTGTACGAGCGGCGCGCAACCTGCGCGAATCTAGATCGACGCACGGGGGGGGCCGCATGTTCCATCCCGTCGCGGGGCGCGCGGCCCGAGGACGGCGCGGCGGCCGGGCCCGCGGCGTCCGCCGACGCCAGTGGCACCCGTGCTTGCCAGCCCCCTGCGACGGCGCTACCTTCCCCGCCCTCTCGGCCCCGCGCGGGCATAGCTCAATTGGATAGAGCATCGGACTACGGATCCGAAGGTTGGGGGTTCGACTCCTCCTGCCCGCGCCACTCCGCCTCGTGCCGCGGGAGCCCGTTCGCGCGCGTGCCGTCGGGCGCCGCGGATCCGGATCCGGAGCCCTGTGAGGCTCGCGTCGAGGGGCGGCCAGGCGGCGGGATAGAGCAGCGGCGGGCGCCGCGCTCTCACTCCAGGAGGCCGAAGACGTCGTCGTCGTCGCCGGGCACGCCGGTGGCGTCCGCGGCGACGTTCCCGACGAAGACCGCGGCGGTGGAGTGCGCCCGCACGCCGGGCATCGCGTAGAT
>DATLLK010000008.1:0-5080 GCA_035537895.1 Planctomycetota bacterium | reverse complement strand
CCCCCTCCGCCGCGTCCGCGGCCGCGGCCGAAGCCACCGGCCCGGAGTGCGCGGTGCCGGTGCCAGGGGTCCCGTCGTCGGGCGTCGCGCCGTCGGGGGTTGCGGTGCCGCCCGGCCCGGCCGTCCCGGCGAAGTAGCACCCGCCACGCCCGGACCGCCGCTCGGGACGGTCGGGCCCTCGCCCCCCCGGGAGGGGTAGATTCGCCCCATGGCGTCGTCACGAGCCCGCTCCCGCACTCTCTGGCCGCTCCTCATCCTCGCGGCGCTCGGCGTAGGAGGCGTCGCCTGGGCGACGCTCAACCGCGGCGAAGGCGAGGGTCCGGGCAAGACGCCCACGTGGACCGTCCGCCGCGGCCCGCTGCGGATCACGGTGACGGAGGGCGGCAGCCTCCAGTCCTTGAAGTCCGTGACCGTGGTCTCCGAGGTCGAGAGCGAGACGAAGATCCTCTCGATCGTCGCCGAGGGCACGTTCGTCACGCCCGAGGACGTCGAGGCGCACCGCGTGCTCGTCGAGCTCGACGCGAGCAGCATCGAGGAGAAGCGCCGCCGCCAGCAGATCACCGTCTCCGACGCGCAGTCCAACGTCTCGCAGGCGCAGGAGGCGCTGAAGATCCAGGAGAACCAGAACGAGAGCGACCTGAGGCAGGCCGACCTTCTCGTCAAGTTCGCCCGGATCGACCTGCAGAAGTACGTCGGCGGGACGCTCGCGACCCAGGCCGAGGCGCACACGGGGGAGTCCGGCTCCTTCGACCTGAAGTCGCTCTCGAAGCACGCCGACCTCGAGGGCGAGGCCCTGCAGGAGCGGCGCCGCCGCGAGAGCGAGATCGACCTCGCCCGCGAGGAGGTCGCGCGCGCGAAGGACAAGCTGCGCTGGACGGAGGAGCTCCTCGCCAAGGGCTTCGTCTCGGCGGACGAGCAGGTCGCCGACCGCCTGGCGCTCAAGCGTCAGGAGGTGGCGCTCGACCAGGCGACGACGTCGCTCGACCTCTTCCTCGCCTACGAGTTCGCCAAGGACATCGAGAAGTTCGCGAGCGACCTGCGCGAGGCGAAGGAGTCCTACGAGCGCGCCAAGAGCCGCGCCGACTCCGCGCTGACGAAAGCGAAGGCCGACCTGCGGGGCAAGGAGGAGAAGCTCGAGCTCGAGACCGCGGAGCTCCAGCGCTACGAGAAGCAGATCGCGGCCTGCGTGATCCGCGCGGCGAGCCCGGGCCTCGTCGTCTACGCGTCGAGCGAGGACCGGGGCAACTGGCAGGGCGACCAGAGCCCGATCCAGCAGGGGGCGACGGTCCGGCCCCGCCAGGCGATCCTCGTGATCCCGAACCCGCAGTCGCTCGGCGTGCGCGTCAACGTCCACGAGTCCGTCCTGAGCAAGGTGAAGGTGGGCCTGCCGGCCGCCGTCACGGTGGACGCGCTCTCGGAGCGCGCGCTCACCGGGAAGGTCGTCCGCGTCTCGACGATGCCGAACGCGGCGAACCGCTGGCAGAACCCCGACCTGAAGGTCTACGCGACGGAGGTCGCGATCGAGGACGCGCCCGCGTCGCTGCGTCCGGGGATGTCGGCGAAGGTCGAGATCCTCGTCGGAGAGGTGGAGGACACGCTCCAGGTGCCCGTGCAGGCCGTCACGATGGCCTCGGGCATACCGCGGGTGTGGGCGCGCGACGCAGGCGGCGACCTGCCGAGGTCGGTCAAGCTCGGCGCGTCGAGCGACCGGTTCGTCGAGGTGCTCGACGGGCTCGCCGAGGGCGACGTCGTCCTCCTCTCCCCGCCCCGCGAGGGGCCGCAGACGGAGCGCCGGCCGGAGGGCGAGGGGACGCCGCCGGCACGCGACCGCCCTCGCGGACCGAGAAACGGGCGACCCGGCACGAGCGGGCCGGGCGAAGGAACGCCGTCGGCCGGCACGGGCACTCCGTCGGCCGGTGCCACCGCACCGTCCGCGGAAGGCGCCGCGGGCGGCGCGCCCCCGGCGGGCGCGGCTCCCCGGAGCGCCGCCGGGCCCAAGGCCGGCATCGAGGGCTCCGCGCCCCGTCCGGCGACGGAGGGCGCCGCGGGCCCGCGCCGTCCGTGAAGCCCGTCGTCGAACTCGAGGGTGTGCGCCGCACGTACCGCCTCGGGGACCAGGACGTGCACGCGCTCGACGGCGTGGACCTGACGATCCTCGAGGGCGAGTACGTGGCGATCATGGGCCCTTCGGGCTCGGGCAAGTCCACCCTGTTGAACGTGCTCGGCTGCCTCGACCGGCCGACCGGGGGCACGTACCGGCTCGGCGGGCGCGACGTGTCCTCCCTGCCCGACGACGAGCTCTCCGCGGTGCGCAGCCGCCGGCTCGGGTTCGTGTTCCAGAACTACAACCTGATCGCGCAGCTCGACGTCCTCGAGAACATCGAGGTGCCGCTCTTCTACGCGGGCGTCCGCGAGAGCGAGGCGCGCGAGCGCTCGCTCGCGCTGGCCGAGCGCATGGGGCTGAAGGACCGGATCGACCACCGGCCGAGCGAGCTCTCCGGCGGCCAGCAGCAGCGGGTCGCGATCGCGCGCAGCCTCGCCAACGACCCCGTCGTGCTCCTCGCCGACGAGCCCACGGGCAACCTCGACAGCCGGACGGGCGAGGAGATCCTCGGGCTCCTCGACGACCTCCACGCCCAGGGCCGGACGCTGATCGTCGTGACGCACGACGAGCACGTGGCCTCGCGCGCCGACCGCGTGATCCGGATGCGGGACGGCCGGGTCGAGCGCGTGGACGTGCGCCGCGCGCCCGAGGGGGCGACGCCGTGATCGCCTGGCGCGCCCGGCGCATGGTGCGGCTCGCGGCCAAGAGCCTCTGGCTCCACCGGCTGCGCTCGTTCCTGACGACGCTCGGCATCGTGTTCGGCGTGGGGTCCGTCGTGGCGATGCTCGCGATCGGCGAGGGCGCGTCGCGCGACGCCCAGCAGCAGTACCTGCGGCTCGGGAGCCGCAACCTGATCGTGCGCAGCGTGAAGCCGCCCGCGTCCGCCTCCGCCTCGGCGCAGCGGACGTGGGTCGTGACGTACGGCCTGACGCTCGACGACCTCGACGCGCTGCGCGAGACGGTCCCCCACCTCGCGCGCGTGGTCGCCCGCCGGGACATCCCGATGGACCTGTGGAACGGGGGCAGGAAGGTCACGGGCAGCGTCTTCGGGACCGACCCGGCCTACGCGGGGGTGACGAACCTCCGCGTCGAGCGCGGGCGCTTCCTGTCCGACGAGGACCTGCGCACGAAGAAGAACGTCTGCGTGCTCGGCGCCACGGTCGCCGAGACCCTCTTCCCGGCCGCCGACCCGCTGCTCGGCTCCGTGCGGGTCGGCAGCGACTACTACCAGGTCGTGGGCGTGGTCTCGCGGCGCGGCACGGCGCCGGCCTCCGGCGCGGGCGCCTCGGGCGAGGAGGACACGGCCGCGTTCGTCCCGCTGACCGCCGCCCTCGAGCGCTTCAGCCCGCTGATCGTGGTCCGCGCGAGCGGGAGCATGCAGAACGAGCGCGTGGAGCTCCACCAGGTCGTCGCCGAGGTGCGCACGGTCGAGGAGGTCCCGGCCGCGGCCGCGGCGCTGCGGTCCCTGCTCGACCGCCGGCGCCCGAAGCAGGACGTGCGCGTCACGGTGCCCCTCGAGCTGCTCGAGGAGGCGGCGCGCACGAAGCGCCTGTTCACGATCATCCTCGCGTCGATCGCCGGCATCTCGCTGCTCGTGGGCGGCATCGGCATCATGAACATCATGCTCGCCAGCGTCACCGAGCGGACGCGCGAGATCGGCATCCGCCGCGCGCTCGGCGCCCGGCGCCGCGACATCGTGGCGCAGTTCCTCGCCGAGACGATCCTCCTCTCGGGCGCGGGTGGCGCGCTCGGCCTCGGGCTGGGCGTCGGCCTCCCCTACCTCATCACGCGCTTCTTCGAGACGGCGACGGTCGTCACGCCGACGAGCCTCGTCATGGCGCTCGCCGTCTCGGGGGCCACGGGGATCGTGTTCGGCCTCTACCCGGCCGTGCGGGCCGCGGACCTGGACCCCGTCGAGGCCCTGCGCCACGACTGACGGTCGGCAGGCCCGGGCCGACGCGGGCGCCGGGTACGAACCCATCGGTTTTCTCGATGGATCTGATCGCTATTTTTGCCGTGGTCGATGCCTTTTCCCGGGGCCATGCTGTGTCCGGAGAACACAGGAGCCATGGAGGTCGACATGACGATCGATGTCCACGTTCGCCACCTTCACGTGACCCCGGAGGAGCTGGAGCACGCCCGCCGCCGCGCGGAACTGGCGCTCGACCGCTGGTCCGACCGCATCTCGGCGGTGACCGTCGAGCTGTCGGACACGAACGGGCGTCGGGGCGGCCCCGACAAGCACGTCCGGGTGCAGGCGGTCCTCGACCGGCGGATCACGATCCGCGCCGAGGACACGGCCGTCGACCTGGAGGTCGCGGTCGACAAGGCGACCAGTCGCCTGAAGGCCGGCGTGCGCCACCACGCGGAGCGCTATTCCCGCGAGGAGCGCCGCCGGCAGGGCCTCGCCGGGTAAGCGTCGGCCCCTATCGGCGAACGCGCGCCAGGACGAGCGCGGGGAACGTGCGGCCCCCGCTCGGCCACGATCGCACGTGCGCGACGACCACCGCCGCGCCCTTCGCGAGGTCGTCCGCCGAGAGGAGGAGGTCCGCGTCGAGCGACTGGTCGCCGTGACCGGCCAGCGGGATCGTCGCGCGGCGCGCGGGCATCTCCTCCCCTCCCATGGGGGGCATCGTCACGGGAGAGAGCGGGATCGGCAGGCGGAACACGATCTCGGCGGACGTCGCCCGCGCGTCGGCCCACGACCACGTGCCCGACAACCGCAGCCTCGCCCCCCCGCCCGCGGGGAAGGTGACCGTCGTGTCGAGCGCGGCGCCGTCGAACCACGCGCCCGGCACCGGCGAGAGTCCGCCCGCGCTCTGCGCGACGGTCGCGTCGATGTCCCCGAAGCCCACGACGCTCGAGCCCGTCCGGACGGCGGCCGGGACGCCGCCGAGCACGGGGACGCGCACGGACCACAGCACCGGCGCCTGCTCGACGGCGGGCGAGGCGGCGGTGCTGTGGTCCGTGCGCGTC
>DATLLK010000007.1:0-3821 GCA_035537895.1 Planctomycetota bacterium | reverse complement strand
GTTCGCCGCGGCGCGTCCCGGACGATCGCGGCGCGCCGCGGCGAACCACCGCACGAGGGAGACGAGCCCGGCGAGCGCGACGCCGAGGAGCGCGGCCGAGAGGACGGCCGAGAGCCCGGGTCCCGCCGGCACGATCAGGATCAGGAGCACGAGCGCGGGGAGGAGGAACGCGGCCGCGGTCCCCGCAGGGCGCCCGGCGAGCGCGCGCGAGAGGTCCCGCGCGCCGACGAACGCCCCGACGAGCACCGCGAGCTTCAGGAAGAGGAAGGCCTTGGGGTTGGCGCCCGTGATCGTGACCGCGCCCGTACCGGTGCGGTTGCCGAAGAGGAACGCCGTGCCGTCGGACTTGACCTGGAACGGGCTGCCCCGCTCGAGGTCGGCCGCCATGCTCCGGAAGTCGATCGCACGACCCGCGGGCCGCCGTCGCAGGAGGTCGGTCGCGTCGGAGAGGAGCTGGAACGCCCACGACCCCCGAGCGTCGAGAAGATCGACGTCGCCGCCGAACGCGGTGTACTCACGATCGCGCGGCACGAGGACGCGCCAGGTGAGCAGGTCGCTCGACACGCGCAGGGGCTTCGGGCTCTCGGCGCGCACGGAGCCGAAGAGGAGCCCGCCGCGCTCGACCTCGTGGTCGTAGACGAACGCGACGACGAACGCCTGGTCCTTGCGCAGGTTGGAGAGGAGCGGGATGCGCACGGCCCCGTCGTCGCCGCGGCGCGGGGTCTCGGGCTTCCCGTCCACCGTGACGGCGCGGATGTTCGCGTTCCCGGGGAGCATCAGCTCCAGGTACTGGCGGTCGTTGTTGCGCACGACGAGGAACGCCTCCGTCGTGGCGCGTCCCTCCTCGGGCACGACGGTGTTCAGGTGCATGTGGGAGACGACGACCTCGGCCACGGGCTCGTACTCGTGCTTGGTCACGAGGAGCGAGACGGCGTGCTCGGGGTCCCAGGAGCGGAAGGCGAGGAACGTGTCGGGCGCGGAGAGCCGCGTGGCGCCCTCGAGCTCCCGGGCGTCGATCTCCTCCCCACGCTCGACCTTCTCGGTCGCGACCTCGAGCAGGGGGTCGCGGCGGATCGCGGCGTGGAGCGTCGTGTTGGCGAGCGGCTTGCCGTCGGGGTCGACGGGGACGAGGACGGGCACCGCGACGCGGCGCGACGATCCCGCGGCGAGCGGCGTCTCGGGCTGGTCGTCCACCGCGAGGACGACGTCCACCCGACCTTCGCGTGGGGCGGAGAGCACGAGCGTCCACGTGACGCGGGCGGGCTTCCAGTCGGCCGGCGCTCCCTCGGGCTTCTTCTCGGGGACGGGTTCGAGCAGGTCCATCCCGGGCTGCGCCGGCCCGAGGTGGACGCGCTGCGCGAGGTCCGCCGGTCCGCGGAAGCGGAGGCGGTCCACGCCGCGGAACTGCACCAGCCAACCCAGACGGACCTCGATGCGCGTGCGGTCGGGCTCGAGGCGCAGCGCGGTCTCGACGGATCCCGTGACCGTGGCGGCCTTCCTCTTGACGGCCAGGGCGAGGCTCGGCTGCCCTTCCCGGTGCTCGAATCGGGCCGCGAGCGGCAGCGCGCGCGCGGGCAGCGCCGGGGGCTCGAGCGCGCCGGGCGCGTCGGACTCGAGGACCGTCAGTCCGTCCCGGCGGGTCTCGCGGCGGTCCAGCGCGGGGTCGGCGTGCAGCGCGAGGTAGCCGCGCACGTGCTCCGCCCCGCGGATGCGGGGGATCGGGAGGTCGACGGGCGTCTCGGTGCCGTCCACCTCGGCAAGCGTCAAGGGCAGGCGGCCGGCCACGTGGAGGGTGGCGGCGCCGAGCAGGCGGTCGCGGAAGGAGACGCTCAGGACGCTCCGTCCTGCCTCGCCCGGCCGGCGGGTCCAGTCGTCGAGCTCCGCGCCGGCGACCTGGACGTCGGTCACCTCGAGCGCGGCCGGCACGTCGAGCTCGAGGCCGAAGACGCCCGCGCGCTCGACGGTCACCTGCGCCTGCGTGCGGACCTCGATGCCGTCCGGGAGGAGGCCGAGGCGGGTGCCGACGGCCACGGAGACGCGCGGCGCGAGCGCCTCCACGGCGACGGTGAGACCGGCGAGGCGGCCCGCGTGGCGCCAGGCGAACGCCTTCGCGGCGGCGGCGCGATCGCCCGGCGGCCCGATCGTCGCGGGGACCTCGGAGAGGTCCACCTGGACGAGACCGGGCGCCGCGCGCGGGTCCACCTTCACGCCCTCCGCGGGGCGCAGACGGAGGAAGCCGGTCTCGCGCTCGAGCCGGTCGATGCCGACGAAGGGCGCGGAGATCTCCGCGGGCAGGTCCGGGATCGCCCGCTCGAGGCCCACGTGGAGGGACCACTTCTCCTTCACGGGCTCGCGCAGCGTGACCTCGATGCGGTCGCCGGCGGCGCTGCGCTCCCACGTCTTGATCCCGGGCCCGTCGACGAACAGGACGACCGCGTCCTTCGGGACGAGGAGGCTCAACGACTCGAGCGGCGCCCGCAGCACGGAGAGGGCGGCGTTGAAGTCGGTGCGCACGACGCCGCGATCGACGAGGACGTCCGTCGTCTCCGACGCGAACACGAGGGGGTCGACCCTCGCCCCCTCGTCGGGGCGGCGGCGCCAGGTCAGCTTGACCTTCGTCACGGGCCCGAGGTAGGCGAGGAGCTCCGTCGTGCCGTCGGGCTGCGCGCCGACGCTCCCGGCGAGCCGCGGCTCGACCTGCACGTCGGTGTCCGTCCCCGGCACGCGCAGCGCGAGGCGCGCGAGCGGGACCGAGGGCACGCTCATCTCCGCCACGTGCGTGTCGCCCGTGGCGGGCGCCGCGAGCCGGAGCACGAGGTCCACGACCGCGCGCGTCGGTCCCTCGAGCAGCAAGTCGTACCCGTTCGCGGTCGGCACGAGCAACGCGGGGCGGTCGCCGATGCGGGCCTCCTCGATGCCGACGCCGCCGAAGCCCAGGGCCACGCGCTGCCAGCCTTTCGCGAGGACCTCGACCTCGATGCGCGCGGTGAAGCGGATCCCGTCGACGCCCGCGACGCCTTCGTAGAACGCGGACCGCAGCGCCGCCGGCACCGGCGGCGCGGTCGGGTCGTCGGGCATGCGGTACGCCTTGTCCCAGAGGGCCCGGAACTCCGCGTACGGGAGGAAGACGCCCTGCCCCTCCTTCTCGAACACCTTCTGGAGGTCGCGGTAGGGCACGTAGATCTTGTGCACCTCCGGGACGGAAGGTCCCTCGCCACCTCCGTCCTTCGGAGGCGCGGGAGGCGCGTCGGCGGCCCACGCGGGCAGGGAGACGAACGTCGCGAGCGCCAAGGCGAGCAGCGGCCTCATGGGTCGTCTCCGCGGAGGCAAGCAGCAGGACCTAGCGCCCCCGGGACCATTGGACCCGGGTGGGGCCCACGGGTTCCAGCGCCTTGCAGAAGACGTACATCCGGATGGCGCGTCCGGGGGTCGGGACGCCGAGCGGCGCGACCACCCACCGCACGCGGTGACGCGCTTCGATGCCGCCACCATTCGGGTCTGCCCCCGGGTGGTGCCGCCAAACGGGCGACGAGGGTCGAACAGGGATGGAAGCGATTCCCAAGGACCCGGGCCCGCCGCGCGTCGTGGACGAGATGTTCGTCGTCGGGGTGGCCGCCCATGCCACCCATTGGACACGCGGCGGCCCCGGGTCCTTGGGAATCGCTTCCATCCCTGTTCGACCCTCGTCGCCCGTCTGCCGGCACCACCCGGGGACCAGACTCGGATGGAGGCGGACATCGAGGCGCGCCGCCGCGCGCGGATCTGGGGTGGTCGCGCGGTTCGGCGTTGCGACCCCCGGACACACCATGCGGATGTACGTC
>DATLLK010000006.1:0-8963 GCA_035537895.1 Planctomycetota bacterium | reverse complement strand
ACGCCTTGGACCGCGAACCCGCACGCCCCCTCTCCCGACGCGACGTCCTCCAGGGCGCCGCGGCGGCCGCCGCTGCCGGCGGCCTCGCCGCCTGCGCCGGCGGCGTCCGCCATCCCGACCGCCTCGCGGCGGCCGCCGCGGCCGCTCCCGCGCCTGCGCCCGCGCCGGCTCCGGCCGCGGATCTCGTGCCCGCCGCCAACATCGTCCTCCGGGCGTCCGACGCCCGCGTGCATGCGAACCACGGCTGGCTCGACACGCGGCACACGTTCTCCTTCGCCTCGTACTACGACCCGCGGCACATGGGCTTCCGCTCGCTGCGCGTGATCAACGAGGACCACATCGCCGCCGGCCAGGGCTTCCCGATGCACCCGCACCGGGACATGGAGATCGTCACGTACGTGCTCGAGGGCGAGCTCGAGCACAAGGACACGATCGGCAACGGCTCGGTCATCCGTCCAACCGAGGTCCAGCAGATGAGCGCCGGTCGCGGCATCCGCCACAGCGAGTACAACCCCTCGCGCGCGAGCGCCGTCCACCTGCTCCAGATCTGGATCGAGCCGGACGCGCGCGGGGTCGAGCCCTCCTACGACCAGAAGGTCTACCCCGTCGCGGAACGCGGCAACCGGCTGCGCGTCGTCGCCTCGGGTGACGGGCGCGAGGGCAGCATCCGCATCCACAGCGCGACGAGCCTCTACGCCTCCGTCCTCGAGCCGGGCCGCACCGTCGAGCACACGGTCCGTCCCGGACGGCACGCATGGGTCCAGGTCGCTCGCGGCAGCCTCGACGTCAACGGCCGGCCGATGACGGCCGGCGACGGCGCCGCCGTCTCGCGCGAGGGCCTGCTCGCGATCCGCGCGGGCGAGCGCGGCGCGGAGATCCTCGTCTTCGACCTCGCCTAGGCCGTTTCTGGAGGGCGCTCCGGCTGCGCCCGACGATCCTCTCGCTGCGGCGGGCGTGCTCGGCCTCGGGCCTCCTCCTCCGCTTGCCCGCCTCGCTTCGGTCTCGTCGGGCTCGCCCAGGACAACGACACCGCGAGGTCTGCTAGCGTCCGTACCCCGCCCCGGCGGGCGTGATCGCGCGTCGGGGCGCGGTCGCGCGCAGGTCCACCTCGACGGTGCGGTCCGGCACCGGGCTCGCAAACGTGGGGTCGTACCCGCCCGGGACGACGAACAGGACCGTGGGGTCGTCGAACGAGCGCACCCAGCCCTCGTAGCGCGCGACGTCGTGCCCCCCGACGCGCACCACGCTCCGCCGCTCCCACGTCGTCTTCGTGTCGAGGAGGAGCCCGCCGAAGGGCACCTGGTTCCCCTGCCTCGGCCACTGCCGCGCGATCTCCCCGTCGAGGTGGCGCATCGTGAGATTCGGCGGCGCCGGCGTGTCCGCGGGGAACGTCACGACGAGCGTGCCGCGTCCGCGGACGGTCAGCTGGACCTCGGCCTCCGGGCACGTGTCCGGGATCAGTGCGCCGCCGTGGGGGAGAAGCTCCTCGGGAAGGACGAGCCGCACGTGCGTGCGGTTCGTCGTGCGGAACTTGAGCCTCCCGTCCGCGTCGGTCACGAGGTCGGCCGGCACGAGGACGCCGCCCGAGTTGGGCAGCGGGTCGCCCTCGGGCACGACGCGCACTTTCATCGCCGGCAGCGGGCGGCCGGCGGCGTCGACGAACCGCAGCGCCGTCTCGCGGACGCGCGCGGTCCACGCGCTCGCCGCGAGCCCCGGCCGCTCTCCTCCGCGCAGCGACGCGAGGAATGCCACGAGGTCGGCGCGCTCCTCGGCGGTCGCCTCGAACCCGCGGACCCGCGGGTCGCGCAGGGGGTCCTTCCCTGCGCCGTCGGCGTAGTGCTCGACGACGTCGGCCAGCGTCGCAAGCGAGCCGTCGTGCATGAACGGACCGCGCGCCGCGACGTCGCGCAGCGTGGGTGTCCGGAAGGCCCGCTCGTAGCCCGACGCGTTCGTGCGCTCGCCGCGGCCCCGGTCGCTCGCGACCTCCTCGCGCTGCAGGTACACGGACGGGCTGTTGCCGGGGTCGTTCGAGGCGATGTCGTATTGCCCCCTGGCCGGCTGATAGCCCGACTTGTGGAAGATCTGGAGCCCCGTGCGGGCGTAGCCGTCCTCTTCCGAGGTCCCGGATCGGGTGGCGATCCCGGTGTCGTGGAACTTGCCGTCGGTCAGCGGGGGACGTCGGTCGCCCGAACCGAGGAGGTGGCACTGGCTGCACCGCGCCTTCCCCCGGAACAGCTCGAAGCCCCGGCGTTCCGACGGGCTCAACGCCGCCTCCTCGCCGTGGAGGAACCGGTCGAGCGCCGACTCGCCCGTGCGCAATGTCCGCAGGTACGCCGACAGCGCGGCAGCGAGGCGCTCCGTCGTGGTGGAGGGCGTCCCGAATGCGGCCTCGAACGCGGTCCGGTACCGGCGCAACTCGGAGATCCGTGATTCCACGTCGACCGCGTGGACGACGCCCAGGCCCTCGGACTCGAGCGCCAGGCGCAGTCCGACCGCGCCCTTGAGCATCTCGGGCTGCTCGAGCCCGCGCTCGAGCGAGGCCCACTTGTAGTCCGCGCCGAGCTCGGCCGGGCCCACGGGCCGCAGCGGCCCGAAGATCCGACCCCAGCTCCACCCGTGCAGGCGGGCCCGCACCAGATCCTCGAGGTCTTCCAGTTCCCCGTCGGAGTGGAGGAGGACGCGATCGTCGAAGTCCACGAGGGTTTGGACGTGCCTCGACGTGAAGCCCAGCTCGTCCCGCACGTGCGCCGAGGTGCTGGAGAAGCCGTGGTCCGGGTCGTGGCACGTGGCGCAGGACCGCGTGGCGGAGACGCTCAACGCCGGGTCGAAGAACAGCCGGCGCCCCAGCTCGACGCGGGCTTCGGAGGACCCGCCGGCCCGGTCCTCGAACGGGGGAGGCTCGGCTCTCGCGCGCGCCGCCGCGATCGCGCAGAGGACCGCGATTCCCGTCCCCGCGAGCCACCGCTGAATACCCCGCTTCGTCATCGGTCGCGCTCCCTGATGGCCTCGCCTTTCCAACGCGCCGCGGCGGCGGTGGAATCGCCCGGGGGGCCCGCGCTCAACGGAGGTCGCTCAAATCGGGGTCCGTGGCGGCGCGATCGGCGACGGTGGGGTCGGCGGCCAGCGCCTTCGCGAGTGCGACCGCCGCCTCCTCGCGCCGGCGCTGGCGCACGAGGGCCTTGGCCAACCCGAAGTGCGCGGCGGCGCCGCCGGGGTCCTTCGAGATCGCGATGCGGAACTGGGTCTCGGCGGCGACCGCGTCGCCCTTGGAGAGGGCCTCGAAGCCGAGCAGCGCGCGGCCCCGTGCCGCGAGCGCCTCGGCGATCTCGCGATCCACGCGCGAGGCGACCGCGCGCGCCTCGAGCACGAGGTCGGTGTCGGGCGCCGCGAAGGGGTCGGCGAGCAGGCCGAGGTAGGCCGCGAGCGCGGCGCGGTCCTGCCCGGCCTGGGTACGCGCCCGCGCGAGGGCCCGGATGCCCGTGAGGTCGCCGCGTCGCGTGAGGGCGAGCGCGGCGTAGCGACGACGCGCGGCGTCGAAGTCCGCGCGGGATGCACGGGGGTCCGCCGGACCCGCGCGACCCGCCGTGTCGGCCGCGAGCGCGCACGCGTCGGCCTCGCGGCGGATGTCCGCCGCCACCGAGAGCGGCGACGCCTCGAGCGCGAGTCCCAGGATCCCCGTCGCAGCCCGCGACGCGTCGCCCTCGGCCTCCGCGAGCCGGAACGATTCGAGCAGGATCTCGCCCGGGATCCCGCGCGAGAGCCGCGCGGCCTTCCCCTGCGCGTCGCGCAGCGCCGCGCCGGCGGCCTTCGCGTCCCCGCGACGGCGGTGGACGCGGGCGTAGGCGACGTCGACCTCGAAGCGATCCGGCGCGAGCGCCGCGGCGTCGTTGTAGTGACGCAGGATCGCCAGAGGATCGGCGGGAGGGACCTGGCGCGACGGAGGTTCCTCCGGCCCCAGGGCGAGGTGTCCGAGGCGGAGCGGGACGTCCACGCGCGTCGGGTCGTGGCGGCCGGCCTCGAGCAGCGCCTCGCGCGCGAGGTCGGCGCGGCCTTCGATCCGCCACGTCTCGGCGATGTCGAGACGGGCCTCCGTGGCGCCCGAGTCGGACCGGAGCTGCTCCCCGAAGAAACGTCGCGCGTCCTCGAACTGACCCCCGCGCGCGAGGAGGGTCGCGAGGCGATAGAGCCCCGCGGGGTGCGCGCCCACGAGTCGGACGCCCGGGGCGAGCGAGGCGAGGTCGTCGCGTTCCAGCGGGATGAAGTCGGCGTCGGACTCCCTCGCGACGTCCCAGTCGTCGCGCGCCACCTGGACGTCGGCGATCGACGTCCGGAAGAGCAGCACCGAGAACACGAGCCCGACGACGCCGAGGAGGATCCTGCGCGCGACCGGCGTGCGGGCGGGACGCGCTTCTCCCGTGCGGAACGCGGCCGCCGTCCCCGCGAGGACGGCGAACACGGCGGCCGTGGGCGGCTCGAGGAAGGGGTTCTCCGCGATCGCGGCCGCCGCGAGCGCCGCGAGCCCGCCCGCGCACGCGGCGAGCATCGCGCGGTCCGCTCCCTCGGAAGCGCGCGCGCCCCGCCACGCGAGGAGGAGGGCGCCTCCCGCGAGCAGGACGAGCGCCAGCGCGGCCGGCAGGCCGCCCTCGACCGCCTGGTGGGCGACGTCGGAGTGCGCCTCGAGCGGGCGACGCCCGCGCGAGAGGCGCGCCTCCTCGAGGTCGCGCTGCTCGAGGATCACGGTCGGGAAGGCGCCCTGTCCGTGCCCCGCGATCGGCGCCTCGGCCGCGAGTCGGGCGCTCGCGCGCCACAAGCCCAGCCGGACCGCGATCGTGTCGCTGCGCCCGACCCACGACCCGCCCGGAAGGACGCCCGACACCGACAGCGCGACGAGAAGGACGCCCGCCGCGACGAGGCCGCCGGCGGCGAGGAGCGCACGGCGCGCCCCGGCCGCCGACGCCGCCCTCGCACCGGCCCAGACGAGCACGCCTACGGCCGCCGCGGCCCACGCCGTCCGCGAACCCGTCGCTAGCAGGCCCGCCGTCGCGACGACCCAGGGCACCGCCCGTAGGACGGGCCCCCGCGTCGCGAACCGCCGCGCGTCGAGCACGGCGAGGCACGGGATCAGCGACGCGAGGAGCGGGCCCGTCACGCCGGTGCGGCCGAAGGGCCCGACGGGGGCGCGCCCGAGCGCCCGGTCGAGGACCACCCACGCGCCCGCGACCGCCGCCGAGATGCCGAGCGCCGCGAGCGAGGTCCGCGCGCGGCGGCGGTCGAAGAGGTGGACGGCCACGAGCGGGATCCACAGGGCCGTGAGGAGGAACGTCAGGCCGCGGCCGACGGGGCGGTCCCACCAGACCTCGGTGCTCAGCGACAGGTGGGTCCAGAGGCCCCAACCCGTCAGGAGAGCGAGCCCCGTCAGGACGAGCGCCGGCCGCGGCACCGCGATCGACCCGGGCAGCGTCCGGGCCGCGACCGCCGCCAAGAGGAACAACTGCCCCGCGCGCGCGTTCCCCTCCGGCAGCGGCCCGCCCGGCAGGAGCAGGAGGATGCCCGGCAGGAGGAGCGCGGTGGCGACCCACGCGCCCACGGGGAATCCCGTCCGTGCCGTCGGCTCCACGTCGCACTCCCACGGGTCGCCGCGGGGCGACCGCGGCCTACGCTACCCCGCGGGTCGACGTCCGGTCACGAGCGGAAGAGGGCGGAGGCGAAGGCGTCCGCGTCGAAGGCCTCGATGTCGTCGATCTGCTCGCCGGTGCCGATGAACTTCACGGGCACGTGGATCGTGTCGCGCACGGCGATCAGGGCGCCGCCCTTGGCGGTGCCGTCGAGCTTCGTCACGAAGATGCCCGTGACGCCCACCACCTTGTGGAACTGCTCCGCCTGGCGGATCGCGTTCTGGCCGTTCGTCGCGTCGATGACGAGCAGCGTCTCGTGGGGGCCGTCGGGGATGGCCTTCCGCACCGCGCGCCGGATCTTCTCGAGCTCCTGCATCAGGTTCTGCTGGGTGTGGAGCCGACCCGCCGTGTCGATCACGACGTAGTCCGCCTTGCGGGCCCTGCCCGCCGACGCGGCGTCGAAGGCGACCGCCGCGGGGTCGCTCCCCTGCGCCTGCTTCACGATCTCGACGCCGTTGCGCTCGCTCCAGATCGTCAGCTGCTCGACCGCCGCCGCGCGGAACGTGTCGGCCGCGCCGAGCACCACGCGGTGGCCCTCACGCTTCAGCCACTTCGTCAGCTTCCCGATCGACGTCGTCTTCCCCGAGCCGTTCACCCCGCAGACGAGGATCACGGTGGGGGGGACCGGGGCGGCGACGAGCGCGTTCCCGCCCTGCCGCAGCCGCTCCGCGACCCGCCTCTCGAGGAAGGGGGCCACTTCCTCGCTCTTCTTCACCTCGCCGGACTTCCACGCCGCGCGCAGTTCGTCGAGGAGGCCCGCCGTCGTCTTCGGGCCCACGTCGGCCTTGATCAGCACCTCCTCGAGGTCGGTGATCAACGCTTCATCGAGCGTGCGGCCGAGGAAGAGGACCTTGCGCAGCCCCCCCGCGAGGACGTCGCGCGTCTTCGCGAGCCCGCCGCGCAGCTTGTCGAGGAGCCCCATTCCCCTATACCTCCAGGCCGCGGTCCTTGCGGATCCGGTCGAGGATGCCGTTGACGAACGCGCCGCTCTGCTCGGTGCTGTAGCGCTTGGCCAGCTCGATCGCCTCGTTGATCGCGACCTTCGTCGGCACCTCGGTCTCGTGCAGCAGCTCGTAGACGCCGAGGCGCAGGCAGTTGCGGTCGATCCCCGCCATGCGCGTCAGCCCCCAGTTGCGGGCCGCGTCGGAGAGCAGCTGGTCGATCGCCGGCCGGTGGAGGATCACGCCCTCGACGAGGCGTCGCGCGTAGTCGGTCGCCTCCTGCTCGCCGGGCTTGCCGGCGAGCTCCTGGTGGAGGAAGGAGTCGAGCTGCTCCCGGTACTCGTCGCCCTGGATGTCGACGGCGTAGAGGAACTGCAGCGCGAGCTCGCGGGCGCGGGTGCGGACCCTCACGGCGACCGCCCGGGGCCGCGCAGCGCGTCGGCGAGACGGATGGCCGCCTCCGCGGCCTCCCGGCCCTTGTGGCCGCCCTTCCCGTCGCGCGCGGCGGGATCGCTGCGGGCCATCGCCTGCGCGAGGGTGTCCGCCGTCACCACGCCGAAGCCGATCGGCAGCCGACGCGAGACGGCGACGTCCATCAGTCCGTGGGCGCACGCCGAGGCGATGACCTGGTCGTGGGACGTCTCGCCCTTCAGCAAACAGCCCAGCGCGACGATCGCGTCGACCCCGCCGCGGGCCGCGACGACGGCGGCCGCCTGGGGGAGCTCGAACGCCCCGGGGACCTCGATCACCGAGATCGCGCCCTCGGCGACGCCCGCCCCGCGCAGGACCTCGAGCGCGCCGTCGAGCAGGCGGTCCGTGACGTTGCGGTTCCAGCGGGCGACGAGAACGACGACGCGCAGGCCGTCGCCGCGAAGCTCGCCGTGGATCGTGCTCGTCATGGGAAGGAACGTCCGTCGAGGAAAGGCGCGGGGAGCCTACCCCGTCCGCCCGGCCCGGGGGCGGGATTGCGCCACCGCCGTGGTTTCATCCCGGGCATGCTGTCCGTCGAGGACGCCCTCCGAGCCGTCGCGAGCGCCGCGGGCGCGCCGCGCGTAACGACCGAGACGGTCCCCCTCGGGGCCGCGGTCGGCCGCGTCCTCGCCGAGGACGTCCTTCTCGACCACGACGCGCCTCCCTTCGACCGCGCCACGATGGACGGCTTCGCGGTCCGGTCCGCCGACGTCGTCGCGGGCGCCGTGCTCCGCGTCGCCGGGCGCGTCCACGCGGGCGGCGCCTCCCGTGCGCCGCTCACGGCGGGTGCGGCCCTCGCGATCATGACCGGCGCTCCGCTCCCCGCGGGCGCCGACGCGGTCGTCCCCGTCGAGCGGGTCGAGGTCGTCGAGGGATCGCCGGGGGCCGAGCTGCGCGTGCGCGTCCCCGCGGGGTTCACGCAGGGACGCCACGTCGCGCGCCGCGGCGAGCAGGCCGCGCGCGGAGAGGTCGTCGCCGCCGCGGGGACGTGGATCCACGCGGGCACGGTCGGCGTGCTCGCCGCGGCGGGCCGCGTGCGCGTCGCCGTCGCGGCCCGACCGCGCGTCCGGATCCTCGCCACCGGCGACGAGGTCGTGCCCGCCGACCGCGTGCCGGGGCCCTCGCAGATCCGCGACAGCAACGGCCACGCGCTCGCGGCCCAGTGCGCGCGCGCGGGCGCGGACGGCCGCTACACGGGCCCCGTGCCCGACGAGCCCGCCGCGCTGCGTGCGGCCGTCGACGCGGCGCTCGAGAGCGCGGAGCTGCTCTGTCTGTCGGGCGGGGTCAGCATGGGGGACCGCGACCACGTGCCGAGGATCCTCGAGGAGGCCGGCGTCGAGCGCATCTTCCACCGGTGGAGCGTCAAGCCCGGCGGCCCGCTGTGGTTCGGGCGCCGCGGCGACACGCTCGTCTTCGGGCTGCCCGGCAACCCCGCCGCCACCTTCGTCGGCTTCGAGGTCCTCGTCGTGCCCGCGCTGCGCACCCGCCTCGGGTTGCCGTTCACGCCGCGCACGATGCTCCCCGCGGCGTGGTCGGGCCCGCCGGTCGCGCCGATCGCGCGACGCCAGTACGTGCCGGTGGACCTGGGCCTCGCCGGGCCCGTGCTCACGGCGCGCGCGATCCCGTGGGCGGGCTCGGGCGATCTCTTCGCGCTCGGGCGCGCGGCCGGGCTCGCGGTCGTCCCCGAGCAGGGCGCCGCCGTCCCGGAGAGTCCGAGCGCCGGGCCCGGCACGGTGGAGGTGCTCCCGCTCGGCACGCTCCTCGGGCGGCTGCCGACGTGAGCGGACGCGCCCGCTTCGTCCTCGAACGCAGCCTCCTCGTGCTCCTCGGCGCGGCGCTCGAGGTCCTCTCGGCGCCGCCCGGCCCGGCGCCGAGA
>DATLLK010000005.1:0-8006 GCA_035537895.1 Planctomycetota bacterium | reverse complement strand
AGGACGCGGTGGACCTCCAGCTCGGCGCGAAGCCAGTCCGCGAGCGGTCCGCCGCGCCCGCGTCCGGGGCGGAAGAGGGGGCGGATGGGGTTCGGCACCGCGGCTCCTCGGGGGTCCGAGGTCCCCCGCCCGAGCCCCCCGGCCGGGTTGGATCGCTCGCACCGCCAAAGGGCAACTCTACCCGCTCGTAACCGGAAGTGCCCCCCCGGCACGCACGGCGCCACGGGGGGCGAGGCGGGAGGCGGCGCGGAGCGCTCGGGACGCGCCAGCTCCGTCCCAGAACCAGCCTCCGTCCCGCTTACGCCGTTCGGGCGTTCCCGGAGCGGCCGCCCGCCTCGAAGGCCGACCGCTCGAGGCGCATCGCCGAGACGCAACGGGCGACGAGGTACTCGGGCAGCGCGGGCGGCACGAGGGCCGCCGGCGCCTGGTCGATCTCCTGGATCGTCGTGCGCAGCACGACGTGCTCCTTCAGCGCGACCACGCAGTCGGGGCAGCGGGCGAGATGGGCGTCGAACGCCAGCCGGTCGGCGGGGGCGAGAGGCTCGTCGAGGCTGTCGAGGAGCAGGTCGAGGTAGCGGGTGCAGTCCTCGTTCATGACGCCTTCGAGGCGGCAAGCCTCGGCTCCAGGGCGGCCCGCAGGGCTCGCCGGCCATGGTGCAGTCGCATCTTCACCGTCGTCAGGCCCGCGTCCACGAGGGACGCGATCTCTCGCAGCTCGAGGCCCTCCACGTCGCGCAGCATCAGCACGACGCGGTGGGGCTCGGGCAGTCGAGCGATCTCCTCACGCACGATCTGGCGAAGCTCGGCCTTCGACAGCAGGTCGCTCGCGCTCCACGCCCACGCCGCGCGCCCGCGCGGCTGGCCGGCCGCCTCGACCGCACCCGCCTCCATGCAGCGCTCCGAACGGCGGCTGCGCGAGCGGATCCGCATCAGGGCCGCGTTCACGACCACGCGGTGCAGCCACGTCGTCAGCCGGCTGTTGCCGTCGAACGTGTGGATCGCGCGCACGACGTTCACGAGCGCGTCCTGGAGGGCGTCCTGCGCGTCGGCCTCCTGCGGGAGGAAACGTCGGGCCACGGCGAGCATGCGCGGGCCGTGGGCGCGGACCAGTTCTTCGAACGCCGCGTCCTCGCCGCGCTTCAGGCGTGCGACGAGGCTCTCGCCGGCGACGTCCTCGGACTCGGTCGGGGGAACGCCCGGTAGAACCATCCCCCCATGGGTATCCGCTCCGGGGGCCTGCGTCAACCGCCGGGGGTCCCGACGGCCCCGACGGTAGAGACCGGTCAGAGCGGCGATCCGCGACGGCCCCGCAGCCAGGCCAGCACGAACAGCACCAGGAAGACGACGAAGAGGATCTGCACGAAGCCCACGGCGGTGGAGAGCACGAGTCCGAACCCGAAGAGCCCGGCCACGAGCGCGAGGATCAGGAACACGAACGCCCAGTAGAGCATCGAGTCCTCCTGTGCTGGTGGGGCGGACCATGGGGGACGGACCGGTCGGCAAGGAAACCCCGCCCGCAGGACGCCGCGCGTGTCCGCGGGGCAGGCGTGTGGACGCGATCGTCGCTGCGGAGCGGGGGAACGGAACCCGCGCGTCGAAGGCCGAACTCCGGCGCCGGGCCTCTGAAAGTGCGCGCGGGGCCGCGGGTTCCGGTGGGGGGTGCGAGCCAACGCGGCTCGCCGGGTTTCCCTTCGGACCCCGCGCGCGAAGGCCGGGGCGCCGACCGGGGTCGCCGCCGCGATCTTCCGGCGGCTTGGATGCCGCACCTCCCGTACGCGGTCGCCGGGCGGGCAGGCCGCGGGGACCGCACGCCGAACCCGAGCGCGGGCGGCTCCCCCCCCACCGCCCGCGACCCCCCCGGGGTCAGCGGCGCAACCGGGGGACGTAGCGGGCGACGAGGAGCACGACGAGCGCGCCGAGGAACGTCCACAGGAGATGGACGTCGGCGCCGGCGAGGGACACCCGACCCGGCCACCCGGACGCCCCGAAGGCCGCCGCCGCCCACTGTCCGAGGCCCTGGCCGAGCAGTCCGGCGCCGAGGAGGCCGAGCCACGAGGGGCGCATGCGGAGCAGCAGCCCCGCGAGGAACGCGAGGACCGTGCAGATGGCCGCGGCGAGCAGGAGGGCGAGGAGCGCTTCGACGTGCATGAGCGTCTTGGATGCCCCCGCGGCACGGAGAGGTTGCGCGACGAGCCGCGCGCACCCCCCCCGTTAGCCGTTCGCTCGCCGCCCGGCATCGAAGGCTCGCCCTGCTGTCGCCATTTCACGAGGACCTGATCCGCCCATGAGCCGGCACCTTCTCCTCCTCGACGGCTCGACGGCAGCCGAGGAAGCCATTCCCCACGCGGTCGAGGCGGCCCGCACGTTCCGCGCGAAGCTCCTCCTGCTCCACGTCCTCGCGGCGGAGTCGGCGTCCCCGCAGGGCGCCGTCGACAGCGTGGCCTGGCGCATGCGGCGCGCCGAGGCCGGCGCCTACCTGAAGGCGTGGCAGACCCGGCTCGAGGAGCAGGACCTCGAGGTGGAGACGGAGGTGAGGGAGGGCCGCCCCGACGAGCAGATCCTCGACGTGGTGCGCTCCCGGGCGATCGACCTCCTCGTCTTCGCACCGCGCGGCGCGGGCGCCGGCACGACGCTCGGGCTCGGCGACACGGCCCAGAAGATCGTGTCGAGCGGCGCCGTCTCCTTCCTGCTCGTGCGCGCTCCGCTCGCCCCGCACCCGACGAAGGCCGGGGCGCCGAGGTACCGGCGCGTGCTCGTGCCGCTCGACGCCTCGCGCCGCGCGGAGTGCGCGATCCAGGTGGCCGCGGCGATCGCGCGGGCGCACGATGCCCCCCTCTGCCTCGAGCACGTGGCACCCGTGCCGGAGCTGCCCGGCGCGATGCCCCCCACCGTGGAGGACGTCGAGCTGCGCGACCGGGTCGTCGCGCGCAACCGCCAGCGCGGGTCGGCCTACCTCGAGGAGGTGCGCGGGCGCGTCGCGGGCGGCGACCTCGACGTCACGACGAAGGTGCTGGTGGCGCCCGACGTGGGCCGCGCGGTGTGCCGCTCCGTCCGCGACGAGCAGGTCGACCTCGTCGTCGCGAGCGCGCACGGCGGGGGGTGCCGCGGCACGGGAGCGTTCCCGCCCTACGGGAACGTCGCGCGCGAGCTGATCACGGACGGGGTGGTCTCCGTGTGGGTGCTCCAGGACCTCCCGACCGTGGCCGGCGCGGACGCGTCCCCCGCGTCGGGCCCTCAGTTCTCGAGCCCGGTCCGCGAAACGGAGACGGTTACGCCATCGTGACCGTGGCCACGCCGGCGTGACCCGTCCAGGGCACGCCATCGTGGCCGTGAGGGAGCGGGTTCGGGGCCGCGCCGCGCCGGCGAGGGCGCCGGCCGGTCGGAGACGCCGTGGTCGAGTCGACCCTCGAGGCAACGTCCGTGGAGCCGCCGGGCGCCCGCGCCGCACGGGCGCACGGGAGCGTCGTGCGCGGGGAGGCCGGGCGCGCACCCCGCGCGCCACAGGTCGCGGCGCGCGCCGGCATCGCGAGCGCGGCGATCGCGGAGGCCCTCCAGGCGCTCGCGGCCGACCCCGACTCGCCGGCCGCGCACACGCCGGTCGCCGAGTGGCTGCTCGACAACACGCACGTCCTGCGCGAGACGCGCGCGCTCCTGAAGCACGACATGCCGCCCGCCTTCCTGCGGGTCCTGCCGCGCGTCGCCGACCGCACGGACGGGCTGCGGCGCGTCGAGGCGCTCGCGACGTCGATCGTCGCCGAGGCCGGGGCGCCGATCGACCGCCCGTCGCTCGAGACGTTCGTGGAGGAGTACCAGACCGTCGCCACCCTCATGACGGGCGAGCTGTGGGCGCTCCCGGCCTTCCTGCGCCTAGCGCTGCTCGAGGACCTCGCACGGATCGCCGCGCGCAACGTCCCGACGTCGGCGCCCGGTCGGGAGCGGGGCGCCGTCCGCCCCGAGGCCGCCGACGAGCTGCGCGCGCGCCGCGCGATCCTCGCGCTGCGGGAGCTGGCGGGCCTCGACTGGCGCGCGTTCGTCGAGCGGGCGAGCCGGGTCGAGGCGATCCTGTGCCGGGACCCGGGCGGGTCCCACCCGAACTCGGACTTCGAGACGCGCGACCGGACCCGCAAGGCGGTCGAGAGGATCGCGCGGGGCAGCGGGCTCGACGAGGAACGGGTCGCCTCCCTCGCGCTCGAGGCCTGCCTCGAGGCGCCGGGGGACGCGAAGGCGCGCCACGTCGCGTGGTGGCTCCTCGGCGCGGGACGAGCCGCGTTCGAGGCGAAGGTGCGCTATCGCCCGCCGCTTCGCGCGCTCGCGGGGCGTGCGCTGCTCGCGCACCCGGTCGCGGGCTACCTCGGCGGCGTGGCCGCCATCGGGCTCTCGCTCCTCGCGGGGCTCGCGGCCTTCGCCGCCGACCGCGTGCCGGTCGCCGGCGTCCTCGCGGCGCTCGCGCTCGGTCTCGTCCCCGCGATGACGGTGGCCATCGCCCTGGTGAACACGCTCGTGACGGCGATGGCCCCGCCCCGCCGGCTCCCGCGACTCGACTTCTCGGAAGGGATCCCCGACGACGCGCGGACGCTCGTCGTCGTGCCCGTCCTCCTCGGGAGCGCCGAGGAGTCGCGCGGCCTGCTCGAGGGCCTCGAGCGCGACCACGTCGGCAACGAGGACGACAACGTCGCCTTCGCGCTCCTGACGGACTTCCCCGACGCGGACCACGCGCAGACGCCACAGGACGCGGAGATCCTGCGCGTCGTCACCGACGGCATCTCGGCGCTGAACGCGCGCCACGGGGAGGAGGGCCGCGGCCCCTTCCTGCTGATCCACCGCGGCCGCCGCTGGAACGAGCGCAGCGGACGCTGGATGGGCTGGGAGCGGAAGCGCGGCAAGCTCCACGAGCTGCTCGGCGCCGTGCTCGGCCTCGAGGGCGCCGGCTTCGAGGAGCGCGTGGGCGACCCGGAGCGCCTCCAGGGCGTGCGCTACGTCCTCACGCGCGACGCGGACGCGCAGCTCCCCCCGGACTGCGTCGAGCAGCTCGTGGCCACCATGGCCCACCCGCTCAACCGCGCCGTGCTCGACGAGCAGGGGCGCGTCACGGACGGGTACGCCGTGCTCCAGCCCCGCCTCGAGCCGTCGCCCGAGAGCGCCCGCCGCACGCCGTTCACGCGCGCGTTCGCCGGCGACCGCGGCCTCGACCCGTACGCGACGATCGTCTCCGACGTCCACCACGACCTCTTCGGGGAGGGGATCTACGCGGGCAAGGGCCTGCTCGACGCCGCCGCGTTCCACCGGAGCCTCACGGGCCGGGTGCCGACGGACGCGCTCCTGAGCCACGACCTCTTCGAGGGACTGCACGCCCGGACCGGGCTCGTGTCCGACGTCGTGCTCCTCGAGGACGTCCCGGCCGACGTGCCGGGCTTCCTCGCGCGCGCGCACCGGTGGATCCGCGGCGACTGGCAGCTCCTCCCGTGGTTGAACGCCCGCGTGCCGGGCGAGGGAGGGACGCGCCACCCGAACCGGTTCGGCGTGATCGGGCGCTGGAAGGTGCTCGACAACCTCCGCCGCAGCCTGCTGGCGCCGTCGCTCTTCGCGCTCGCCGTCGCCGGCTGGACGTGGATGCCCGGCGCCGCGACGGCCGTGACGCTCGTGGTCCTCGGGACGCTCGCGGCCCCCCTCCTCGCGAGCCTCCTCGGGACGATCGTGCGGTGGGGCAACGGAGCGCCTGCGGGGCTCGCGCTCGCCAACGGGATCGAGTCGGGCCGCCTCGCGCTCGTCCGGTGGGGCGTCACGGTCCTGCTGCTCCCCCACGAGGCGCTGACCGCCGCGGACGCGATCGCGCGCACGCTCTGGCGCCTCTTCGTCTCGCGGCGCGGGCTCCTCGAGTGGACGCCGGCCGCGCACGCGGAGCGCGCCCTCGCGCGAAAGGGCAGTCTGGCTGCCACGGTCCTGCGGATGGGCCCGGCGCTCCTGTTGACGGCGGCCGCGACGGCCCTCGTCGCGCTCGCCGCGCCCGCGTCGCTGCCCGCCGCCCTCCCGCTGCTCGTCGCCTGGTTCGCCTCCCCGTTCGTCGCGCACCGGATCGGGCGCCGGACCGGGCCGAGGAGGGAGCTGCTCGACCCGGCCCGGCGCCAGGAGCTGCGCATCCTCGCGCGGCGCACGTGGCTCTACTTCGAGCGCTTCGTCGGCCCCGACGACCACTGGCTGCCGCCCGACAACTTCCAGGAGTCGCCCGAAGGGCGGGTCGCGCGGCGCACGTCGCCGACGAACGTGGGGCTCGCGCTCCTCGCGACGCTCGGCGCGCACGACCTCGGCTACGTCGGGCCGCTCGGCTTCGAGGCGCGGCTGCGCTCGGCGTTCGACGCGCTCGGCCGGCTCCAGCGCCACCGCGGCCACTTCTACAACTGGTACGAGACCCACCACCTCGCGCCGCTCGAGCCCCGCTACGTCTCGACGGTGGACAGCGGGAACCTCGTGGCCTCGTTCTGGGCCCTCGCGACGGGCTGCGAGGAGGTCGCGGACACGCGGGTGGCCCGGCCGGCGCAGCGCGAGGGCATCCTCGACACGATCGACGTGCTCCGGGAGACGCTCGAGCGTTCCAAGGCGTTCGCCCGGGCCACGGGCGCGCGCGCGGCGCGCGCCGCGCTCGACGCGCTGCGCGAGCGCGTCGACGCGGCGTACGAGCCCGACCGGCTCGCCCGCGTCGTGGAGGACCTCTCCGCCCGCGACCTCGTGCCGGTCGAGGAGCACCTCGCGCGGCTCGCCGAGGAGAGCGCCCAGCACGTCGACCCGCTGGCGCTCGGCGACCTGCGGATCTGGACCGCCCGGCTGCGCGAGCGGGTGACCTTCGTCCACCGCGAGTTCACCACCCTCGCCCCGTGGCTTGCGCTGCGCGAGGGGGTCGGCGCCCGGGTGCCCGGCCCGCAAGGCCCGGCCATCGCGGCGCGCCTCGCCGAGATCCTGGACGCGATGCCCGAGGACCCGCGTTTGGGCGAGGTCCCGGCCGCCTGCGCGGAGGCGGGCCGTCGCGTCGCAGGCGTCCGCGCGAGCCTCGCCTCGGACGCGGCGACGGCGCCCGAGGCCCTCTCGGCGTGCGACGAGACCGCCGAGGTCCTGCGCGCGTGCGCGAAGGAGGTCGCGACGCTCTCGGAGCGGCTGCGCGCGCTCGCGGCCGACGCGCGCCGGCTCGCCGAGGAGACGGACTTCACGTTCCTCTACGACCGGCGGCGGCGCCTCCTCCACCTGGGCTACGACGCCACGACCGGCCGCCTCGACCCGAACCACTACGACCTCCTCGCCTCCGAGTCGCGCATCGCGAGCCTCGCCGCCATCGCGAAGGGCGACGTCCCCGCCCGCCACTGGCTCCACCTCGGGCGCCCCCTCGCGCGCCTCGCGCGGGGCCCGTGCCTGAAGTCGTGGAGCGGGACGATGTTCGAGTACCTGATGCCGTGCCTCCTCCTGCGCACCCCGGAGAACACCCTCCTCGGGCGCAGCTGCGACACGGCGATCGCCGAGCACATGGAGGCGGGCCTGAAGAAGGGGCTGCCCTGGGGCGCCTCCGAGTCCGGCTTCGCCGAGCTCGACGCGCACGCGTCCTACGGGTACCGCGCCTTCGGGGCGCGCTCGCTCGGCCTGAAGCGCGACACGGGCTCGCGCGACGTCGTGGCGCCCTACGCCAGCGTGCTGGCGATCACGCGGCGGCCCGGCGCGGTCCTCGCCAACCTCGAGCGCCTGCGCGAGCTCGGGATGGTGGGCCGCTACGGTCTCTACGAGGCGCTCGACTGGGGGCCCGCCGGCACCGGGAAGGCCCCGACGACGGTGCGGTCGTACATGGCCCACCACGAGGCCATGATCCTCCTCTCCCTGTGCAACGCGCTCGACGGCGACCGCTTCGTCGAGCGCCTGCGCGCGGACGCGCGCATCCGCGCGTTCGACCTGCTGCTCGACGAACGGGCGCCGGTCGCGACCACGGAGGCGGCCGACGCGCCCTCGGGCGGAGTCCCCCTCCCCACCGC
>DATLLK010000004.1:0-8326 GCA_035537895.1 Planctomycetota bacterium | reverse complement strand
GTGAGCAGGATGGGGCGGAACCGCTTCATGCCGCTCTCGAGCACGGCCTCGCGCAGCGCGACGCCGGCCGCGCGCCGCTGGCGGACGAAGTCGATCAGGATGATCGCGTTGCGCACGACGATCCCGGCGAGCGCGATCATGCCGATCATCCCCGTGGCGGTGAACCAGACCGGGTCGGCCCACCCGTCCACGTCGCGGGCGGCCACGCGGTTGAGCAGCCAGAAGCCGGGGAAGATGCCGATCGCCCCGAGGGGGATCGAGAGCATGACGACGCCGGGCATCCCGAACGACCGGGTCTCGACGACGAGGAGGGCGTAGATCGCGAGCAGGGCGACGAGGAAGGCGAGCCCGAGGTCGCGGAACACGTCCACCGTGATCTTCCACTCGCCCTCGCCGTCCCAGACGACCTCCAGTCCGCCCGGCGGCGGGTCGTCCGCGAGCGAGCGTTGCATCGCGAACACGGCCTCCGCGGGGGGCCTCCCCGCGACCTCGCCCAGGACGAACACCGTCCGCTCGAGGTCCTTGTGGGTGACGGGCTGGTCCTCGGGGCGCGTCGTGAACCGGCCGATCTCCCCGAGCGGCACGATCGACCCGCCCGCCCCCTTCACGCTCACGCGCGACAGCTCGGCCTCGCCGCTGCGGGCGGTCCGCGAGAACACGAGCCGCATGCGGAGCGACTGGCGCTCGCCGGGCTCGTGGACCGTCGCCGGCGAGTCGCCCCCGAGCGCGATCGCGAGCGTGCGCACGACGTCGCTCGTCGCGACGCCGTGGAGCGCGGCCTTCTCCTTGTCGAGGACGAACTCGAGCCGGTCGCGGGCGGACTCCGCCATCACGTCGACGTCCACGACGCCGGGCTCGGCCGCGAGGCGCCGGGCCACCTCGCGCGCGCCCGCGACGAGGTCGGCCCACGCGGCCTGCGGGGGGCCGTGGACCTCGCCGACGAGCGTCGAGAGCACGGGCGGCCCCGGCGGCATCTCGAGGAGCTTGATCGACGCCCCGTGGCGGTCGGCGACGGCCTGCAGCCCCCGCCGCACCCGCATCGCGATCGCATGGCTCTGCTGCTCGCGGTCGTGCTTGTCGACGAGGTTCAGGCGCACGTCGGCGAGGTGCGGCTGGCGCCGCATCCCGTAGCGGCGCACGAGGCCGTTGACGTCGATCGGACTCGGCACCCCCACGTGCGACGTGACGTCGGTCACCTCGGGGACGGTCGCGAGGTGGCGCTCGACGTCGCGCACGAGGGCGTCGGTCGCCTCGAGCGTCGTCCCCTCGGGCATGTCGAGGACGACCTGCAGCTCGCTCTTGTTGTCGTAGGGGAGCATCTTGAGCGGGACGGCGCCGGACAGCGCGAGCCACCCCGCGACGCCGAGGGCCGCGACGATCCCCGCCCACAGGGCGAGCCGGGCGAGCGGGTGGTCGAGGAGGAAGGAGACGGCCGTGCGGTAGGCGCGCGAGAGGAGGCCGGGCGGCCTCTCCCTCTCCGCGTGAGCCTGCCCGACGGCCGCGTCCCCGCGGGGCTTGAGGAGCCGGTAGGCCATCCACGGCGTCACGGTGAACGCGACGAGGAGGCTCATCGCCATCGCGACGGGCACGTTCACGGCCATGGGCCGCATGTAGGGGCCCATCATCCCCGTGATGAACGCCATCGGCAGGAACGAGAGGATCACGGCGAGCGTCGCCACGATGACCGGCGGCCGCACCTCGTTCACGGCCGCGATCACGGCATCGAGCGGCGGGAGCCGCCGGCGCGCGAAGTGGCGGTGGATGTTCTCGACGTCGACGATCGGGTCGTCGCAGACGAGGCCGAGCGAGAGGACCAGCGCGAAGAGCGTGACGCGGTTGATCGTGAAGCCGAAGAGGAGGTTCAGGAGGAGCGTCAGCGCGAAGGTGACGGGCACGGCGGCCGCGACGATCAGCCCCTCGCGCCATCCGAGGGCCAGCGCGACGAGGCCCACGACGGTCACGATCGCGAGCGCGAGGTGGACGAGCAGCTCGTTCACCTTCTCGTCGGCGGTCAGCCCGTAGTCGCGCGTCACGCGCAGCCGCACGTCGGAGGGCAGCACCTCGCGCGCGACCTCGCGGGCGCGCTCCGTCACGGTCCGCGCGACCGCGACGGCGTTCGTGCCCTTCTTCCGGGAGACCGCGATCGTGACGGCCGGATGGGGTCGGCCCGCCTCGACGCCCTCCGCCTTCGCGGCGGCGGCCCCGAACGAGATCCGGACGTGGCGGGTCGCCTCCTCGGGCCCGTCGGTCACGCGGGCGACGTCGCGCACGCGCACGGGGCGCCCCTCGTGCGCGCCGACCACCAGGCCCTCCACTTCGCGCAGGTCCCCGACGAAGGGGCCCGCGACGACCGTCGTGCGGCGGTCCCCGCGGTCGAAGGCCCCGACCGTCAGCGACGCGTCCGCCGCGCGCAGGGAGCTCGCGACCTCCAGCGCGGAGAGCCCGTGCCCGGCGAGGAGCTCCGCGTCGAGCTCCACGCGGACCTCGCGCGCGCGCCCTCCGATCACCTCCGTGCGGGAGAGGTCGGGGGTCGGCTCGAGCCGCGTCGTCATCTCCTCGGCGGCCCGGCGCAGCGCCGCGTCGTCCGCGGTCGGCGACCAGAGGGTGAGGGCGACGATCGGCACGTCGTCGATCTCGACGGGCCGAACGACCCACCCCGTGACGCCGGGCGGCACCTCGTCGCGGTGCGCGTCGATGCGGCTCTGGAGCCGCACGAGGGCGCGCTCGCGGTCCTCGCCGACGAAGAACCGCACGGTGACGACCGCCCCGTCGCGACGCGAGACCGAGTAGACGTGCTCGACGCCGTCGATCTGCCAGAGCAGCCGCTCGAGCGGCGTGCTCACGAGCATCTCCACCTCCTCGGCCGAGGCGCCGGGGAAGGAGACGAGCACGTCGGCCGAGGGGACGACGATCTGGGGCTCCTCCTCGCGCGGCGTGGCGAGCACGGCGATCGCGCCGGCGACGGCCGCGAGGACGAGGAGCATGGGCGAGAGCGGGCCCGTCAAAAAGGCCCGCACGAGCCTCGACATCCATGGCTCGCGCGCGTCGGGGTGGGCGAGCGGAGGAGGCTCGGTCACGGCCGGCCCTCCGGGCGGCCCAGCGTCTCCCCGCCCGCGAGCCCCGACAGCACCTCGACGAGCCCGTCGTCGCCGCGCGCGCCCGTCGTGACGAGGCGGCGCTCCCAGCGGCCGTCGTGCTCGACCACCACGGTCTCCAATTGCCCCACGCGGACGATCGCGTCCGCCGGCACGCGGACGGCGTCGCGCGTGCCGACGGGGATGCGCAGGCGGCCGAACATCCCCGAGTGCACGCCCTTCACGGGATCGAAGTCGGCCCGGACGGTGAACGTGCGCGTCCGCGGGTCGGCGCTCGGCACGATCTCCGTGACGCGTCCCGCGACCGTGACGCCGGCGGAGGGCAGGACCACGTCGAGCGTCGTGCCCTTCTCGACGCGCGCGATCAGGCCCTCGCGAACGGCGGCCTCGAGCTGCGGGACCGCCGGGTCGAGGACGACGAGGAGCACGCGGCCGGGCGAGGCGAGATCGCCGGGCTCCGCCTTGCGCTCGACGACGACCCCGTCGAAGGGCGCCGTCATGCGCGTGTAGCCGAGCGCGACCTCCGCCTCCCGGACCACCTGCTGGGCCTGCTCGCGCAGCGCGTCGGCCGCGGCGATCGCGGCGTCGGCGTCCGCGGCGCCCGCACGAGCGAGGAGGTAGTCGGTCTCGGCGGCTTCCGCCTGCTCCGACGTCGTGACCGCGCTCTCGCGCAGCGTGCGCTGCCTCTCCCAGCGCGCGGTCGTCTGCGTGAGGCGCGCCGCGGCCTGCGCCTTCGCCTGGTCGGCGCGCAGGCGCGCGGCGTCGGCCGCGGCCAGCGCCTTCTTCGCCTGGTCGAGGCGCGCCTGGAACTCGCGATCGTCGAGGCGAGCGAGCAGGTCGCCCGTCTTCACGGCGGTGCCCGAGCGGGGTACGACCTCGAGCACGCGCGCGATCACCTGCGCCGCGACGTCCACCGTGTTGCGCGACCGGACCGTGCCCACGGCCTCCTCGACGACGGACACGGGGCCCCGCGTCGCGACGACCGTGCGCGCCGGGGCGGCGAGCCCCTCGGGCGCGGGGAGCGTCCCCGGGCGCACCTTCCCGCCGTGGAACGCCCCCATCGCCCACGCGACGACGGCGGCGGCGACTCCCGTCGCGACGAGAGCGCCCAGCACGCGACCGATCTTCATCGGGGGGCTCCGCACGTCCCGGTGGCCGGCAGCCCCGAGGGGCCCGACACGACCGGTGGCCGTGTTGCCATCCTCGCACCCGTCGCGCAACCGTCCCCAGGCCGTCAGGGTGCCGCCATCGCCGCGCGCCCCGCCCGCGGACGCGTATGCTCGCGTGCGGAGGAACCCATGCTGATCCACGTGGACACGAAGAAGACGATCGCGCAGCTGATGGAGGCGGTCCCCGCCGCGTGCGCGGCGCACAAGTTCGGCGTCCTCGGCACGCTCGACCTGCGGGCGACGCTGAAGGAGAAGGGGCAGGAGTACGCGCGCGCCGTCGCCGTGTTCGAGGTCTGCAACCCGGTGCACGCGAAGGTCGCCCTCGAAGCCGACCCTTCCGTCTCGGTGATGCTCCCCTGCCGCATCTCGGCCTATGAGATGCCCGACGGCCACATGCGCATCGCGACCGCGCGCCCGACCGCGATGATCGGCGTCATGGGGAACGCCACGCTCAACCGCGTCGCGAGGGAGGTCGAGCAGGCGCTCGACGCGATCCTCCACGACGCCGCCCGCTGACGAAGCCTCTTCGGCACCCACGCGAGGGGCACGCCGCGCGCGTGCGGGAGCGCCGCCATGGAGTGGCCCGACTGGCTCGAGTCCTGGGACCGGGCGACGTTCCTCGACATCCACCGCGGCCTCCACGCGCTCGACTCCCCGATGCTCGACGGCTACCTGCGGTGGACGAACGAGCTGGGCAGCGGGTTCGTCCTCGTCACGGTCGTCGGGCTCTGCGTGGCGCTCGGGCTCTCCTTCCGATCCTCGCTCCGCGGGCTCGCGCAGGCGGGCCTCGCGATCGCCCTCTCGACCCTCGTGACGCACCTGATCAAGGGCTGGCTCGACCACCCGCGCCCCGGCCGCGTGTTCGCCACCGGGTTCGCCGACGGGGACCTCGTCCTCGCCTTCGGGACGCCCGTGCGCGAGCAGGCCTTCCCCTCCGGGCACACGGCCACGGCGTTCGCCCTGGCGCTCCTCGTCTCCGCCTGGGCCACGGACATCCGCTCGACCCCCCGGCGGTGGTTCGTGCGGACCCTCGTCTTCCTGCTGGCGGGCTCGACGGCGCTCGCCCGCGTCTACGGCGGGGTCCACTTCCCGACGGACGTGATCTCAGGCGCGATCGTGGGTCTCCTGTGCGCGATGCTCGCGCTGCGGCTCGTCCGCCGACCCGTGCTCGACGCCGCGGGGCCTCTGAACCCGCCCGCGACGCCGCCACCGACGGCGACGTAGCGACGGTCACGGGGTCTTCACCGCGCTCAAGCGGTGACCCTGCGCCGCCGATCCGCTTGCCTGCTGGGGGCCGCCCGACGCGCGGGTCCGCGCATCGTCTACGGGTCCGGGACGTCGAGGGACGCGACCCCGCGTTGCCGGAGCGTCCGTTCCATGACCGTCCCCCGCCTCGCCGCCGTCGTACTCATCCTCCTCGCCGCCAGCCTCGGCTGGACCCTCTTGAGCCAGAGCGTCACGCTCCGCACGGCCTCGGCCGGGGACAGTCTCGGGGGGGATGTCGCGCGGATGTTCGGACCGCCGATCGCCCAGGGGGCGCCGAAGTTCATCGCCACCGGCGGAGCGGAGCGCCCGCCCGACGCATCCGAGATCCGCGTGACGCTCGACCACGAGCACCGCTCCCGCGGGCTCGTCTGGTTCAGCGTGTTCCGGGTGGCCTTCGACGCCACGTACACGCTCGGCCCGGTCGCCGACGCCCCCCCGGAGGGACGCTTCGTCATGGACCTGCCCAAGGGAGCGGCCATCGACGGCCTCGAGGTGGTCGTCGGCGACCGTCAGGTGCCGATCGACCGCACGCACATCGACCTGAAGGTGCCCCTCCACGCCGATCGCGGGACCGAGGTCCGGGTGAAGTACGCGACGGCCGGCCGCGACGCGTGGGCCTACCTCCCGCTCTCGGCCGAGGGGGGGCTCCGCCGGTTCCGGCTGAGCACGCTCACGAACTTCACCGACATCGACTACCCGGCGACGGGGCTCTCCCCCACGACGAAGGCCGCGACCCGCCCGGACGGGCGCCCGGGCCTCGAGGCCGTCTGGGCCTACGAGCAGATGCTGCCCGGGCAGAACCAGTCGATCGGCGTCGTGATGCCGAGCCTGCCGAGCGCGGGCGCGCTCTCCGCGCGCATCTCGTCCTTCGCCCCGGTCTCCCTCTTCTTCTTCTTCGTCGTCATGGTGACGATCCAGGTGTTGAAGGGGTGGCGGCTCCACCCGATGAACTACCTCCTCATCGCGGCCGGGTTCTTCGCCTTCCACATCCTGCTCGCCTACCTCGTGGACCACCTCGCGATCCACGCGTCCTTCTGGATCTCGGCCGCGGTCTCGACCGCTCTCGTCCTGTCGTACCTTCGGCTCGTCCTGGGCTCGCGCCGGGCGGTCCTGCTCGCGGGCGCGGCGCAGCTCGTCTACCTGGTCTTCTTCAGCTACGCGTTCTTCTGGCACGGTTGGACCGGGCTGACCGTCGTGATCGGCGCGATCCTCACCCTCTTCCTGCTGATGCAGGTGACGGGCCGCATCGACTGGGCCGCCCGGCTCTCGGGAGCCGCCCCCGCCGCACCGCCCGCGCCCGCCGAGGCGTGAACCAGAGGTGTCGAACCAGAGGTGTCGGGTGATTTTCGCTCAACAACGCGCCGCCGCTCGCCTGTTGCGCGGATAACTCCTGACTCCGACGATTCGAACTACGGCTCGCGCCCCTTGCCCGAGTCGAGCAGCGAGACGAGCGCCTCGGGGTAGGGCTCGAACATCACCTGGTCGGCAAGGTAGGCGACCTCGAACCGCTCGGCCCACGACCGCAGAAGCGTGGTCACGGCGCTCACCGGGACGCGGGACGCCCGGTAGCGGGTGAGGAGGTCGAGGAAGTGCCGGCGCTCCCGCGCGGAGAGGAGCGGGGAGAGGAACCCGAAGACGTGCTGGAACACGTTCACCCGCGGGCCCCCGCGGGCGGGCCTGGCGAGGGCCTTCGCGCAGCGCTCGGCGTAGCGGCGGTGCACCTCGTCGAACGGATGTCCCTCGGCGTTTCCGACGATGCGCCCAAGTTCCCGCATGCCGGTCTGGTCATGGCCGAGGAGCAGGAACTTGTGCGCGGCGTGGAAGCGCACGAGCCCCGCCATCGACCGGACGGCGCGCAGTCGCGCGCTCGCGAAGACCCGCGTGAGGAAGTGGTCGCGGATCGCGAAGTCGAGGAGGCGGCCCTCCTCCTCTACGGCGAGATCGGGGTGCGCGTCGAGCACGCTCTGGGCGAAGAGCCCGTGGCCCCGTCGCGCGATCCGCTTCCCCTCGGCCGCGTAGACCTTCGTCTGCGCGATCCCGCAGGACGGCGACCGGCCCTTCAGCAGGAACCCGTCGACCGGCGCGAGCGCCGCAAGGTAGCGCTTCGAGAACCTGTTCATCCTCGTCGTGAGGTCGAGGCCCGTCGACGGCTGGACCATCGTCACGCCCTCGACCCCCTCGACGAGCCGCACCGGGTCGCGGGGCACCCCGAGCCCGATCGCGACCTCCGGGCACACCGGCTGGAACTGCACGAAGGGCGCCATCTGCGCCACGACGGGGTCGCGGATCGCCTCCCCGTTGTACCGACACGCCTCGTTCGCGAGGCAGTGGCTCAGGACGACGACGGGCTTCGTCATGGGTTCATCGCGGCGATGGCGGCGTTGAGCGCGGTCGCGAAAGCGACCCACGCCGCGTAGGGGACCATCATCCAGCCCGCGGCACGGCTGCGGGGAAAGAAGAACACGGTCGTGGCGAGGACGAACGCCAGGAGCACGGCGATCTCCACCAGCGCGGCGGTCGGCGCCCGCGCCGCGAAGAAGATCCAGGACCACGCGCCGTTGAGGACCAGTTGGATCGCAAAGAGGAGGAGCGGCAGCCGGGCTTCGCGCAGGCCCTCCCGGATCCACACGCGCCAGGCTGCGACCGCCATCAGGACGTAGAGGACCGTCCAGACGGGGCCGAAGAGCCACGGCGGCGGCCGCCACGGGGGCTTCGAGAGCGTCGGGTACCACGTCGCGACGGCGTCGCCGTTGGCGACCGCCCCGAGCGCGCCGACCCCGAGACAGAGGGCGAGAA
>DATLLK010000003.1:0-2849 GCA_035537895.1 Planctomycetota bacterium | reverse complement strand
CCCCACGCGGGCCTGCTCACGCTCGCCGTCGCGCTGATGATCTTCCAGTCCTTCGCGAGCAGCGCGCGGGTCCTGCTCCTCTACCCGATTCTGACGCGCGTCTTCCCCGTCGAGGAGGCGGTCCAGAGCGCGGGGGCGCCCGCCGCGACGCCTGCGAAGGACGGCGCCGAGGCGAGCGGGGCCCGGGGCGCTCTCAAGGAGGCGCGGCACCGCGCCGGCTCGCTCCTCCATCACTTCGACTCGGCCCTCGACGCCATGAACGGCGTGACCTCGGCCTGGGTGCCCGACGCCTGGGCGTCGACGCCCGAGTGGCGCGACCGCTACGCGACCCTGTGGACGGTCCTCGTCCTCTTCCTCGCCTTCCTCCTCGTGATGTCGATCTGCGCCTACTTCGAGGACTACGTCAACGAGATCGTGCGCCTGCGCATCCTGATGGACGTGCGGCGCTCCCTTTGCGCGAAGCTGCTCTCCCAGCCCATCTCCTTCTACGACAAGGCGCGCCGCGGCGACGTGGTGCAACGCGTGCTCGACGACGTGCACGGGTTCGCGTCCGGCCTGCGGCTCGTCTTCAGCAGCCTCGTCGAGGGGATGGCCCACATCGTGTCGGGCGTCGTCGTGCTCGCCCTGATGTCGGTCGAATTGACGGTCGTCTGCGTGCTGGGGCTGCTCCTCTTCCTCCCGCTCCAGCGCCTGACCTCGCGCGTGCGGCGCCAGGCGAAGCGGCGCCAGTCGACCTCCGCCCGCCGCGTCGAGGTCCTCTTGCAGATCGTGTCGGGCGTGCGCACCGTCAAGGCGTACGGCGCCGAGGACCGCAAGGTCGCCGAGTTCCACGAGGCCGACCTCGAGGTCTACCGCAAGAGCCTCAAGGTCCAGCGCACGAAGTCGCTCGGCGACGCCGTGACAGAGTTCCTGAACAACGTGCTCGTGATGGCGCTCGTGGTCGGGGGCTCCTTCGTCGTGCTGCGGGGCGTGCTCCCCCTGGGCCCCGAGATCCTGATCCTCTTCATCTCGCAGGTGGGCAACCTCTACCGGCCCGCGAAGCGCCTCGTGAAGGACCTGAACGGCTTCAACGACTCGATGGCGTCCGTCGAGCGCGTGTTCGACGTGCTCGACCTCGACCCGCTGCCGCCCGACCCGCCCGGCGCCGTCCCGCTCGAGGGCTTCACGGGCGCGATCCGGTTCGAGGGCGTCGGCTTCTCCTATCGCCCGGGTCTGCCCGTCCTCGAGGACGTCTCCTTCGACGTCCCCCGCGGCGCGACGGTCGCCCTCGTCGGCCCCTCGGGCTCGGGGAAGTCGACCCTGTGCGATCTCCTCCTGCGCTTCTACGAGCCGACCGAGGGCCGCATCACGGTGGACGGCCGCCCGCTGACGCAGTACCGCCGCGCCTCCTGGCTGGGTCGCTCGGCCGTCGTCACGCAGGACCCCTTCCTCTTCCACACGACGATCCGCGAGAACATCGGGCTCGGCCGACCCGGCGCGACCGACGCCGAGATCGAGGCCGCCGCGCGGGCCGCGCAGATCCACGACCACATCGCCTCCCTGCCGCAGGGCTACGACACCGAGGTCGGCGAGCGCGGCGCGCGGCTCTCGGGCGGTCAGCGCCAGCGGATCACGATCGCGCGCGCCCTCCTGCGCGACCCGATCGTCCTCGTGCTCGACGAGGCGACGGCGAGCCTCGACGCGCAGAGCGAGCGGGCCGTGCAGGAGGCGCTCGAGCGCCTCCAGGCCGGCCGCACGACGCTCGTGGTGGCCCACCGGCTCTCGACCGTCCAGCGCGCAACCCGCATCGTGGTCCTCGACCAGGGCCGGGTCGTCGACCAGGGCACGCACCGCGAGCTCCTCGCGCGCGGCGGCCTCTACGCGCGCCTCTGCGCGATGCAGAACCTGGGCAACGACCCCCCGCAGGCCGACCCGGTCGCCGTCGCCCCGCCCCCGCTCGGGGACGGTCGCGACGAGGACGTTCCGTGAGGGCGTTCCTCGACGTCACGGCGGCGGCGAAGGAGCGCAAGACGGGGATCGGCCACTACGTCACGCGGCTCGTCACCGCGATGCTCGCCGTCGACCCCGAGCTGCGACTGACGCTCGGCGTCCGCACGGGCGTCGAGCGCCGGCCCGGGCAGGTCCTCGCGCCCGACACGCCGGGTGCCGACCGCGCACGCCGCCGCTGGTTCTGGACCCGCATGCCCGGGCTCGCGACCGCGGGCGCCGACGTGGCGCACGGCCCCGACGCGCGCCTTGTTGGCGGCCCGAAGCCGCAGGTCGTCACCTTCCACGACCTCTTCAACGCGAAGGGGAATGGTTGGGGCACGGCCTCCTTCCAGGCCCTCAAGCGCGACCGCTACGTGCGCGCGGCGGCCGAGGCCGACCGGATCCTCTGCGTCTCCGAGGCGACGGCCCGCGAGGTCTCGGCGCATTTGAACGTCGCGCGCGAGCGGATCGTCGTGACGCCGCTCGGCGTCGACGGCCGCTTTCGCCCCGTGGCCCCGGATGTGGGCGCGCCCACGCTCGCGCGCCTGGGCGTGCGCCCCCCCTACCTCCTCTTCGTCGGCCTCGCGCAGCCCCGGAAGAACCTCGAGACGATCGCGACGGTCTTCGGCCGCATCGCCGCGCGGCGCGACGACGTCTCCCTCGTGCTCGCAGGCGAGGACGGCTACCCCGAGGGGCGCCTCGACGCGATCCTCAAGGAGACCGGCGCGACCGAACGCGTCGTGCGGACCGGCTACGTGGATCCCGCCGACCTCCCGCCGCTCTACTCCGCCGCCGGCTGCCTCCTCTTCCCCTCCCGCGACGAGGGCTTCGGGCTCCCCGTGATCGAGGCGATGGCGTGCGCCTGCCCCGTCGTCGCGAGC
>DATLLK010000002.1:0-3008 GCA_035537895.1 Planctomycetota bacterium | reverse complement strand
GGTCCGTGCGCCGCGTCGCGCGCCGCACGGACCTCGTCGATCCGGGCCTTCAACAGCGCCAGCTGCTCCCGCACCATCGACACCGCCTCCTCGCAGGCGGCGTCCGCGGGCTTCGGATCCTTGGGTTCGTCGCCTGCCCGGGCGAGCGGCGCGATCGCGAAGATCGTGGCGAAGGAGAGGACGAGACCGGTGCGCGTCATGGGGGGACCCTCGTACGAGTCCCGTCATCGTAGCGAGCGGCTAGGCGGGTCGGCGCCCCCGCACGACCCGGGGGATGCCCGCGCCGTCGGGGTCGACGGCCACCGCGGCGAAGCCGAGTTCCTCGAAGAGGGCCTTCGCCGCGGGTCCCGACCCAGCGCCGATCTCGCAGGCGAGGAGTCCGCCGGGCCGCAGAGCCTCCCGCGCGCGCGACGCGAGGCGCCGCACGATCGCGAGCGGGTCCGACCCGGGCACGTAGAGCGCGACGGCGGGCTCGTGGGCCGCGACGTGGCGGTCGAGCGTCGGGTCGCCGCGCACGATGTACGGCGGGTTGGAGACGACGGCGTCGAGCCTCCCCCACCGCGGGTCGCCCCGGAGCGGCTCGAGCAGGTCGCCCTCGAGAAGGTCCAACCGGTCGGCCACGCCGTGGCGCGTCGCGTTGTCGCGCGCGACCGCGAGCGCGGCCGTCGACACGTCGAGGGCGATGCCGCGCGCGGCGGGAACGGCGTGGAGGACCGACACGATGACGCACCCGCTCCCCGTGCCGACGTCGGAGAGGACCGGCGCCTCGATCCCGGCCAGAGCGGACACCGCCACGTCCACGAGCGCCTCGGTCTCGGGCCGGGGCACGAGGACGTCCTTCGTGACGCGAAACGTCAGCGCGTGGAAGTCGCGCGCGCCGGTCAGGTAGGCGACGGGGACGCCCTTCGACCGCTCCATCACGAGGGCGCGCAGCCGGGCCAGTTCCGCGTCGTCGAGCGGGCGGTCGTGCTGGAGGTAGAGGTCGATCCGGCGCACGCCGAGCCCGTGCGCGAGGAGGATCTCCGCATCGAGCCGCGACGACTCGATTCCGCGGTCCGCCAGCCAGGGGGAGGCCTTCCTCAGGACGTCGACGAGGGGCGTGGGCACGCGGCGGGAGCCTACCCGCCGCGGCGCCTCTCCTTAAGGTCTGCGTGCGCGACCGGGCCGTTCAAGACCCGGAACAGGAAGCCGCCTCCCGCTCCGGCGGCCACGCTCAGCAGCATGGCCACGGGGAACGTCAGATCGAGCAGGCGGGTTACGACCACCACCGCGGTTGCGACGGTGACGACCCCGACGTTGGAGCGAGCCTCGCGGGTCACGGTGCGAACCCGAGGACGCGTGGCAGGACGGTGGTCGTCAGGGACCTGGCCACGCCCCGAGTGTAGCCGGTTTCATCCAGCGGCCAGGCGCCTGGACCCTCTCGAAACCGGCCCTAGATCGTCGGGGGCGGCTCGCCGGCGCCGGTGTCGGCGCCGGTGTCGATGCCGGCCTCGCGGCGGCGCATCGAGCTGGTCTTGCGCGCGGGCGGGGCGGCCTTCGCCTTCCCCTTGCCGGCCGCGGAGAGGATGCCCGCGATCATCCGGAAGATGATGAGGATCCCCGCGAAGGCGAGGAGGAGGAAGCCGGGCGGCACGGCGCGCAGGCCGCCGAGGTAGCGCTCGGTGATGTTCAGGCCTTCGCGCTCCGACCACGCCTTCCAGATCGTGCCCCCGTACGCAGAGGCGAGCCCGCCGAGGCCCACCCAGAGGGCGAGGAAGGCGTTCAGCACGAACGGCCACAGGACCATCCGCCGGTACAGGATGTTGAAGACGCCGGTGATCAGGCCGTACGCCGCGATCGCGAGCATGATCGTGCCGCGGATCGTGTCGAGGCCGGTGATCGGGTCGCCGACGACGCCCGCGGGCGAGCGTCCGTTCCACGACGCGAGGCAGCCGACCGCGATCAGCACCGAGCAGAACACGAACAGCCAGTGCTCCTTGTGCACCGTCCCCCAGGCGATCCCCGTGTGACCGCAGCACGCGGTGCAACGGTGGGCCCGCGGGTCCATGAGCGTCCCGCAGTAGGGGCAGCCCCGGAGCTCGGCCGGCTGGCCTCCCGCGTCATCCCCCTCGGCCATCACGATGTCTTCGGACATGGGTCCCTCGCATCCGGTGAAACCCGGGCCGGGGATTATCAGGGGACCGGCCCGGTCGGGCAAGCGCGCGTCCGAAAATCGGGATCCGACCCGCGCCGAGACCGCCTAGAGGTTCTTCAACCTCGCCTCGAGGTCGGCTTCCGCCAGCGCCGCGAGGACCGGATCGAGTTCGCCCTGCAGGACCCGGTCGAGGCCATGGGTCGTGAACCCGATGCGGTGGTCCGTGACCCGGTTGTCCTTGAAGTGGTAGGTCCGGATCTTCTCGCTCCGGTCGCCCGTGCCGACCTGGCTGCGGCGGGCGTCGGACCGCTCCTTGTGGAGGGCCTCCTGCTGGACCTCGTAGAGCCGGGCCCGCAGGAGGCGCATCGCCTTGTCGCGGTTCTTCCGCTGCGACGACTCCTCCTGCATGCGGATCGTGATCCCCGTCGGCTTGTGGACGAGGCGGACCGCCGAGGACGTCTTGTTCACGTTCTGCCCGCCGGGCCCGCCGGCGCGCATGAAGTCCTCCTCGATGTCCTGCGGGCGGATCTCGACGTCCACCTCCTCGGCCTCGGGCAGCACGGCGACCGTGGCGGTGCTCGTGTGGATGCGTCCCTGCGTCTCGGTCTCGGGCACCCGCTGCACGCGGTGGACGCCGGACTCGTAGCGCATGTCCCGGTAGACCTGGCTTCCCGTGAGCGAGAAGGTGATCGCCTTGAACCCGCCGTGGTCGGTCGGGCTCCCCTCGAGGATCTCCAATCGCCACCCGCGCCGCTTGGCGAGCCGGTCGTACATCTCGAAGAGGTCGCGCGCGAAGAGGGCCGCCTCGTCGCCGCCCGTCCCGGCGCGGATCTCGACGTGGACGTTCTTCTCGTCGTTCGGGTCCTTCGGGATC
>DATLLK010000001.1:0-5882 GCA_035537895.1 Planctomycetota bacterium | reverse complement strand
GCTGGTCCGACGCTGGCTCGAGGGCGCCGCCCTGCCGCCGCTCGAGCGACACCTCGCCTGGTTCGGCGCCTTCCCCGCCGCGGAGCAGCTCGCGCTCTTCCGGCCGGAGACCCTCCCCGCGATCGTCGGCGACGCGCTCCTCGACGTCGGGCGTGCGGCGGCGGAGCCCGCGGCGGCGACGGGCGACCCCGTCGACGCGCTCCTGCGCGCGGATCTCCTCCTGCACCTTCCCGAGGCCCTGCTCGCGAAGGTGGACCGCGCCAGCATGCTGTCCGGGCTCGAGGCCCGCGCGCCGTTCCTCGAGCGCTCCCTCGTCGAGACCGCCGTCGGCCTGCCGGGGCGCTGGAAGGTGCGGCGCTGGACGACGAAGTGGATCATGCGCAAGGCCGTGCGGGGCCTCGTCCCCGCCGAGGTGCTCCGCCGGCGCAAGCGCGGTTTCGCCGTGCCCGTCGCGAAGGCGCTCGGAGGGGCGCTCGGCGACCGCCTCCGCGAGCGCCTCGACTCGTCGAGCCTCGCGCGCGAGTTCCTCGACCCGCGCGTCCCGCTCGCCCTCCTCGACGCGCACCGCCGCGGGGAGGCCGACCACGCCCGGCGCCTCTACCCGCTCCTCGCCCTCCTCGAGTGGGGCGAGCGCTGGACCGGCGCCCGCTCGGCCACCTCGTGACGGGCGCGGTCGTCGCGCTCGCGTGCGTGCTCGGGGCGGTCGCGGCGCCCCACGCCTGGGACTTGTTCGGCTGGGCCGCGCAGGCGGTGTTCACCTGGCGGATGCTGCATCAGTGGGCGCTGTCGGAGCGCGAGGGGCGGTCCGTCCTGCCCCTCGCCTTCTGGGGGTGGTCCCTCGTGGGGTCCGCGCTCGACCTCGTCTACCTCCTTCCACACCGGCGCGACCCCGTGTTCGTCTCCTCCGCGATCGTGACGACGTGCATCTTCGCGCGCAACTACTGGATGGCGCGACGGCCGCGGCCCGCGACCCATGACGCGCGGCCGATCTCGTGGCCGATCGTGCTGGGCCTCCTCCTCTTCGCGGGAGTCACCCTCGCGACGACCGTCCTCGACGAGCGCCTGCTCCGGTTCGACCGCGGCGTCGCGTGGCTCGTGATCGGGTTCCTCGGCAGCGTCGGCTGGACGGGGCGGTTCGTCGTGCAGTGGTGGGCGAGCGAGCGGCGTGGCGTGTCGCACCTGCCCCCCGCGTTCTTCCGCATCGGCTTCTTCAGCGCCGTGCTCCTGACCCTCTACGCCGTCAGCCAGTGGGACTGGGTCAAGATGTTCGCCTTCGCCGTGACGACGGTGCCGTACGGCCGCAACCTGATCCTCCTCCGGCGCGCGAAGTCCGCGGCGCCCTGACCTGCCCTCACTTGGGAAGGGCGCGCCCTGCGGACACGCGCTCCACCGTCGCGCGCATCTGCTTCACGGCCTTCACGATGAGACGGTCGATCGCCGCGCGCGACTTGATGCCGCTGGCGCTCGCGCTCTGGTAGGCGACGGACTCCGCCTGGAGCACGATCGAGAACTTCTGGAGGCGGATCGACGTCTCCGTGAGCTCGATCAGCTGCTCGAGCAGGGTCTGCGTGGCATCCATGGGAGGAGCCCTCCGAGGCGCCCGGGGAGCGTGGCGCAGCGGTACCCCCGTCGCGTCCCTCCTACCCGACGGTGCGGCGCCGGGCAACGGCCCGGCGCCCCGGCGGCGTGACGAGGGAGCTCTCCCCCGTGCGCGTACCATCCCCGCGACCCGGGAGACCCTCCTCGTGTACACGTCCGAGGCGCTGCTCGACCTGGAGACGCGGGCGCACTGGACCCTCAAGAGGCTCCTCGAGCACTGCGCCGGCTTCGCGGTGGAGGACCTCGACCGGGAGCTGCCCGGCTTCGGCTACCCCACCGTCCGCCGGCAGGTCATCCACGTGCTCGGCGCGCAGCACTACTGGATGGGCGTGATCCGCGGCGTCGTCGACGCGGAGGACCGCGACGACCGCTATCCGACCGTGCCGAGCATCGAGGCGTGGCGCGCGGAGGTCGAGGCCGCCGCGACGGCGTACCTGGGCTCGGCCTCCACCGAGGAGCTGAACACGCCTCGCGCGATGACGGTCTGGGGCGGGGGCCAGCACGTCCTCGCGCCGGCGCGCGTCGTCGTCCGCACGTTGACTCACATCTACCAGCACGAGGGCCAGGTCGCCGCGATGTGCCGGTTGCTGGGCCGGTCCCTGCCTGCCGGACTCGACTTCCCGATCAAGTAGCGTCGCTCCGGCGATGCGCGGCGTGGCGACTCACACGCCGAGTCGCGTGAGGACCTCGTCGATGGCGGGCACGAGGAACACGACGATCGGCAGCGCGACCTTGGAGATGTCGGGATCCGTGATGCCCAGCATCGCCACGCCCACCGGGCTCGTCCCGAGCGCCCAGCCGACGAACGACACGATCGCGAGGACGTAGAAGTACGCGCGCGGGGGTTGGTGGACGGGAGCCCGCAGCCACAGATAGAGGAGGAGACCCAGGACGGACGCCGCGAACACGAGGGCCTTCGCCGTCCCGCCGGTCAGCGACGAGTACAGCGGGGCATAGAACGCGATGACCTCCGCCGGAACGTACTTCAGCAGCTTGTCGGGGAACGCGTCGGGCGGCGCCGCGGCCATCGGGAGCGCGGCCTTGGGCCGGGTCGGGTAGACGATGGTTCGGACCGCCGACATCAGGGACCTCCGACGACTGGATGCCCGATCGCCGCATTCTCGGGGTCGGCTCGGGACGTCAAGAGCCTAGCCCCGGGGAGCGAGATCGACCGCCGCGACCGTCAGCCGCGAGCGCCGTCCCCGGGCGTCCAGCGATGGCCGCACGCGAGGCAGAGTCGCTCCCCCCGCGGTGCGGACGTGCGCCCGACGAGCGCGGCCACCGCGCGGCGCACGCGGCCGGGGAGGCCCTCCGCGACTGCGGCGCGGCAGTGCGGGCAGGTCGTCTCCGCGCGATCCTCCCAGGCGGGACCTCGCCCGGCGATCCCGCGCGTCCCGTTCGCGTCGTCCGTCGTACGCTCGACCTCGCGCTCCTCGACCGCGGCCTCCTCGGCACGTGCGCCTCCCGCCTCGAGCGCCTGCCGCTCGAGCTCCTCGACGTCGATCCCCTGGGCCCGAGCGGCGTTCCACGCCTCGAGCACCGAACGGGCGCGCTCGAGGTCCCCGAGTCGGACATGCACCGCGGCCCGCTCGTAGAGGATCTCGCCCTGATGGCCGCGCGCGACGTCGACGAAGACGACGGCCGGGATGCGCTCGTCGGACAGCACCTGCACGACCATCTCGCCCTGCATGCGGCTCGGGTACTCGGCGAGGACGGCGTCCGACATGGCGAGCGGGGCTCCTCCCCGAGCATAGGGCGCCCGGGACCCGGCGTGGCGCCCCATCGACGCAATGCCTGCGGCATTGGGAGGCCCGCCTCCAGGGTTGCCGCGGGGACGCGCGGGCGCATAGGCTCGCGGCCTGGGTACGCCGTCCCGTCCGGGGGGCAAACGCCATGCGTCCGCTCGTTCTGGTGCTCGTGCTGCTGGTCGCCTGTGGCGCCTTCGCGCAGGCGGGATCCGAGGTCACGCACAAGGGCGTCGTGAAGACGAAGCGATTCGAGATCCGGTTCCGCGCCGGTTCCCGCGCGGCCGCCGACGCGGACCGTCAGGCGGTCGCCGCGGAGCGCGACCTCGACCGGATCGCCGCCGCGCTCGAGACGACACCGAAGGGGCCCTACGTGCTGTGGATCTACGACGACCCCTGGGAGCTCCAGCAGGCGACGGGGACGCAGGGCAACGCGGGGTTCTCGCACGGGAACGCTTCCCACGTCCCGTTCGACAACGATCAGACCCGGCTGCACGAACTGGTCCACATCGTGGCCTACGAGTGGCCCGCGTCCGGCTCCGAGGCGCGCAACCTCTTCCTGGTGGAGGGTCTCGCGAACGCCGTACTCGAGTTCGTGCATGGCGTCCACGTGCACGCCGTCGCGGCTCACTATCAACGGGCAGGGAAGCTCCCGCCGCTCTCGGAAATGACCGAGGTGCCCGACTTCTACGCGTGGCTCCGCGCGCACCCGGGGTTCAACGCCTACGACGTGGCCGGATCCTGGATGCGATTCCTCCTCGACGTGCACGGGATCCCGAAGTCGAAGCGCTACTACACCGGCACTCCGGCCAAGTCGGCCTTCGGCAAGGACATCGGCACGCTCGAGAAGGCGTGGCGCGCGATGCTCGAGGCGTACCCGATGCGTCCCGAGGTCGAGACGCTGCTCACGCAGCGCGATGGGAAGGAAGCGGCGTTCGTGCCCTTCGCCGAGGGCGTCCCGCCCGCTCTCCTCGGAACGCCGCAAGACTGGGTGTCGATCCTCGGACGGGACCTCGTGCCGGAGGCCGCCGATCGATGGAGGCGGGAGGGGGACGCCCTCGTCGGCACGAACCCGGCCGACGAGTGGACCGCGTGCGGCCTGGGAACGGAGCGCCTCCAGGACTGCGTCGTGAGGGCGAAGGTCGCGACGACGGGCTACACGCCCGTCCAGGTCCGCTTTGGGCCCGCCAACCAGGTGATGTTCGTCGCGCCGGGCACGTTCCTCTTCCGGGGCGAGCAGCCGGTCGCGTCCGACCCGGCCGTGAACATGCCCCTCGGATCGACGACGTTCGAGCTCGTGATCGCCCGCACGGGCCGCACGTTCCGCGTGTGGGTCGACGGCCGCCGCGCGCTCGAGACGGACGCCGGGGCCGAAGGTCCGCTGCCGGTCGGGGTGGGGATGCACAAGGGATCGGCCGTCTTCCACGACGTGAGGGTGCGACGACTGCCCTGAGCGACGTGGAGGAGATCCGGAGCGGCCCGTCGCAGGGGGCGGCCGAGCCGCGTGCGCTACTCCTCCCAGAACTTGATGGCCTTCGCCTCCTGCTCGGGCGTCAGCCGCGTCCAGGAGGGGTCGGGATCGAAGGCCGTCAACGCGTACGCCGCCCGGATCCCGTCCGGGCCGAGGTCCTTCTCGTAGATCCTCCCGTGGTGGCTGACGAGGAAGGACTTGACGCCCGTGGAGGCGTGGCGCGCCGGGACGGCGATCAGCGCGCAGCCGGCGATCAGGTTGCCGTCGAGAAGGTAGGAGTGCGCGCCTCCGGGCGCGTGGCGTCCCTGCGCCGTCAGGATGCGGAAGTAGTAGCCGTTGAAGGGCACCGGCTTGGCGGTCGCGGCGGCGGCGTCGCGAAGCGGCGCCAGCGCGTCGGCGAGCGGGCTCTCCTCCTCCCCCGTCTTGAGGTCGGCCGGCCAGTACAGGCCGTCGCGTTGACCGGGCGTGCTCCGCAGCTTCTGGGCGAACTCGCGCAGCCGGTCGCCGTCCCGGTCCTTGGACGCGTAGTCGACCTGCGCCGAGAGGTAGGCGCGGCAGAGCGCGATCGTCTCGTACTCGTTCTGCTCGATCCGGCGCGCGAGCAGCCCCGCGCGACCGGCCGCCGTGTCGAAGGCCCAGCCCTTGTCCGTGCTGCGGAGCGGGATCGAGACCGGGCGGGCCGTGGGACCCACCTCGAGCACGAGGAGGCCCTCCGCCTCGTAGGCGCGGTCGAAGGCGATCCGGGTCTGCGCGGCGGTCGCGAAGCGGCGACGCTCGTTCGCGACGATCACGTCGACCCCCGCCTGCACGACGTCCTCGCTGCCCGGCCCGAGGATCTCGACGAGCGCCGCGTCGTCGTTCCTCTCGGCCGCCGCGACGAGAGCCTGTGCGGCCTCCTCGGGCGTGGCGAAGACCTTGCCGACCGGCGCGGCGGGCGGGGCGTCCGCGGCGAGACGCGGGGACGGGGACAGGTTCACCTCGATCTCCTTCCCCCGGGCCCGGGGTGCGCCCCGCTCCCGGGGGAAGGAGATCGAGGTGAACCTGTCCCCGTCCCCGCGTCTCGCCGC